>JAGVWJ010000009.1 GCA_018304385.1 Microcaldota archaeon | reverse complement strand
GGTTTAATCGCATTTGCAGCGCATAATCCCTCAACTGTTAAATATAAATATGGATATTCCTCACGTGCAACGCGTTTTGCACCACTCATCTTAAGGATAATGCTGCTGCCCATGAAATATCCAATAATCGCATAAAAGACAAGTACAATAAGGCCTATAATTACAGCAAATATTCCAATGCCAAATGTTTCAGATATAATCCATATTAGAGCTAAATATAATGCAAACATGCAAAAAAGAAGAACAAGTGACTGGCCTTTGTTTGCTGCTATCTCATCAAAGAAACTTATCTTTTCAAATGAAGCAGTATCAGACATGTTATCAGCCATTAGCTTTTGGTCATTAGCCTTTTTGGCTGTTAGCTACTAGCCAATTGCCACAAGCCACCTGCTAATATTAAAATTTCACCTTTGGTGCTTCTCGCTCTGCAGCTGGTGCTTCAAACCACGGTCTTGCTAAAAATCCAAACATGCCTGCAATGATGTTAGATGGAAATTGCTGAATCGTACGATTATATGGCTCTACGGTGTTGTTATATTGTGATCGAACGCTTGCAATGCCGTTTTCAGTGCTTGATAACTCGCGTTGAAGCTCCAAGAAGTTTTCATTTGCCTTTAAATTTGGATAAGCTTCTGTAACTGCAAACAGGCTTTTAAGAGTTTGAGAAAGCATGTTGTTTGCCTGCATTCTGTCTTCTGTGCTGCCGGTCATCAAGCCAGCTCGTGCTTTCATTACATTCTCTAATGTTTCCTTCTCATGCTTAGCGTAACCTTTAACTGTCTCTACTAGATTAGGAATAAGATCATATCTTCTCTTAAGAAAAACTTCAATCTGCGCCCACCCATTATCAATGCGCGTTCGCAAGGTAATAAGGCCATTATATGTTCCAACAATCCACAAACCAGCCAGTATTACTATAACTACTAAAACAATCAATATAATCTCCAATACCATTTTTTCACCCTCGCCTTTTAGGAAAAAGCAACCAAAACCTGTTTTTCATTAAAAATTTATAATATGTTAGCACTTAAAAATCTATTGAAATTGTATTATCATTTGATTTTTACTGGTCGTATCGTTTTTGGTTCGTTGTTTTCTGTTGCAAGTCCGTAAATAAAACCTAATATTCCTGATATAGCTACAACTGCGGCAGCCCCAGCTATCTTAAGTCTAGTAGGCAATACCTCTAATCTCCCTGGCGCCTTAAATAATCTCGAAAGCGATTTTGCTAATGTTTCTCCACCTACTTTAGTTGCCCTTTCAATTTCTGGTAGCTTATCTATAACTCGTATTAAATTTCTTTCCTGTGCTTCAAGATTTTTAACAGCTTCTTGAACAGCCACTAATCTTCGCTTGGCGCTAGAATATCTAGATCTTAATCGTTCGTCATTCTCCAATGCGTTTGCTGCTAAAAGCTCAAGATTTCTACCAGTAGCTCCTGGGTTTTCTTTTGATATCTTATCCATAGCTTCCTTTATTATAAGATCTAACTTAGCTTTAAGTGCCGGGACAGAATCTGGCCATTGTTTGTCTAAGCCTATCCTGTTTAATTCATCCTTTACATGCCCCAAAAATGATCGCAAAACTTCTGTGTACGCATTAAACAACCGTGTTATTCCTTCTGTTGTTCTTCCAGATCTTTCACAACCAGTTAGATATCCAGCTACAAATTGTCTTAAATTTTCCTGTTTTGCTAGAATAAACTCTCTATTATACTTTGCTACTGTTTGTTTTGGACCCATTTTTAAATCAGTACCATAAGTAGCTCTTCCAGGTATTTCCACATACAATGCAATATTTCTTCTTAACTCCCCCAAGTCAGATCCTCTTATGTTAGTTGCAAGCTTGCGGCCTTTATCAAAAAGTGTCTCTGCTTCTGTTCTAAATGCAATTCCAGGTCCGACCATATTTACTCCTTTTACTATTTTTGTAATATACTTAATATACTACTACTCAGAAATATTTAAATCCATCATTTCAAATCCACTTTTACAGCTGCACGTTCATGTTCTTTTGCTTGGAAAAATTCCTTTGGCTTAAATCCAAACATATTGCCAATTATGCTAGAAGGAAATGCCTGCAACGCAATATTATAATGCAAAGCATCATCATTATATCCAATGCGAACAAATGCAATGCTATTCTCTGTAGCAACCAGTTCTTCCTGAAGCTTAAGGAAGTTTTCATTTGCTTTTAAATTTGGATAAGCCTCAGCAACTGCGAATAATGATTTTACGCTTTGAGTTACTGTTGAATCAGCACCGCCCCGTTCAGCAACGCTTCCTTCAATCAAACCAGCTCGTGCTTTCATTACATTCTCTAATGTTTCCTTTTCATGCTTAGCATAACCCTTAACTGCCTCTACTAGATTAGGAATAAGATCATAACGACGCTTGAGAAATACATCTATTTGCGCCCATGCTGTTTCTATGCGTGTTCTCATTGATATTAGATTATTGTATGTGATCGCAAGATATAATAAAATTAAGAATAGCAATACACCAACTGCCAGAAAAACAGATTCTAATGCCATAATTTAGTAATAGAGAATAAGATTTATAACGCTAATCGTATTCCTTTTTTCTCAGCAAAGATTATCAGCACATAAACAACAATTACAAATGCTAGCGAAAGCGCCATGCCTTCTAGAAAACTTGCAAATTGAAACTTATACAGCTTTCCTAATGGGTAGTAAATTAATGGATATTGGATTATCCATGCGAATAATGCATTTGCGCCAAATTTTTTAATTATAGAGCTATTTACTTTTTTGATCTCTACCATGTAATAAATAATCGCCATTAATGCAAAGCCAACAGCGCTTGTAATTAATGAGTAGCTTGGGGTTACTAACAATTTGTTAAATGGAATTATTGTACTTACAAACATTGCTAATGCGAAAAGCGCAATTGCAATTAAAGATAGTTTTTGTAATTTTTGCCACTCGCTTTTTTGCAGAACTATCGAACCAGCAATTAATCCAAATATTGAAATCGCACCAAATGATATTGCGCCTACTGGTCCGCCATGCAAACTTTTATTAATTAGATCAAAGAACGAGGCGTTATTTAGTAGTAGATAACCGTAAACGAGCAAAATAACCAATGCAATAGCAATTCGTATTGCATTGCTAAATAAAATCGTCAATGCTGCTATCGCGCCCGCAACAGCAAGTGTTTGCAAAACGCCCCAAGCCACAATTAGTTCTGGGTTTTGGGTCGTGAGTTTTGAGTAACTTACGCTATCAAGAATTAAACCAACAACTAGTAGCATTCCAAACCTTTTGGCATAAGCAATAAATATTTCAGATAGTTTTTGCCCCTTAGCTATTCTGCGAGAATAAGAAATTGCTAATCCAATTCCAATTAAGAATGCGAAAAGCGCAGCAGTAAAATCACTAAGCAGTAATGCATTGCCTTGATTATGCTTTAATGCAAATGGAATCTCACTTTCGCGTGTAAATGACCCAAGCGCATTTGAAAATAGGAATTTGATTACTATTATCCCGCGAAAAACATCTACAGCTTCAATTCGTTTTAATGCCTCACTCATGATCATCACAATGCATATCTAAAACATCAGATATTGTTTTTACTTCTACATTTTTAGATTTTATATAAGCAACGAGCTCATCTAGATTATCTGGTGAAATAGTATATTTCCAACTCAAATCCTCGCGAACCAAATGCACTTGTATAATTGTCCAATAATTATTTTTTGCGGTTTCATCTATCCAAGATTTCATAGTTTCTATAGATGTATCATTAAACATCCAAACAGATTTTAGATCATATCTGTCAAATGCCAGGGGCGAACCCCTAGCGCAACCCCCATCCATACATTTGAGAGAATTATGGCCCCATTCACTTGCGCGAGCGGCAGTATAATATTCGCTAACAATTTTTTTAGTATCATCACTATAATTCCCATATGGAATTGCGATTATTTTGGTATCAAAACCATGTTCTTTAAGCATTCTTTTTGATTCAGTTAATTCATTGATAACCTCGCTTATTTTCATATCAGTAAAACTACTATGAGAGACGCCATGGCTTTCAATATCCCAACCAGCATTTTTTAGCTGTGCAAGTTGTTGCCAATTCATCAAACTATGATTTTCAAACTCGCTACCGACTAGCTCTGTTGGAACAAAAACAACACCAGCTATATTATGTTTTTGAAATATTGGAAAGGCATTTGTAAACTGATCACTATACGCATCGTCAAAATTAAAGGTAATATACGGCTTTGCGCAAGGATTTTTATAAAATAAGAAAAAAAGAGCGAGAATTAAAATAAAAATAATTGGAAAGCGTTTCATGTTACTGCCTTCAGCTTTCAGCCATCAGTCCTCGGCCCACTGCTGATTGCCGACTGCCCGCTAAAGATCTTAACTAATGTATCTACATCCTGATAATCACGATAAACCTTATCATTCACAACAATCGTTGGATATTCATAAACATAATGTTTTTGCTTAAGCGCATCTGCTACTGCACTGCCTAAATCACCATCAAATGAATAGAATTTTATACGTTTATCTATGCTGTTACTAAGTTGATCTCTTGATCTTAATAAGTCTTCTCCTTGGGCAGCGCATTTTTCACAGTTTTTATTTGAATAGAAATACAGTACTAGTGTATCATTTACATTACATCTCTCATTAACCTTTTTCGAAAGCAGATAACCTTGAGCCTCTAAAACAAAATATTGTTTTTTTAATTCAATATCAGTTGCGCCTTTATCACTAAGTAGATTTAGTCTATGGCCAATGAGTTCTGTATCTCTTTCCAATTTCTCAAGTTCGGTTTTGTATACTGGACAAAAAGATGCAGAATCGTCCAAAAACAGCAGGATTTGCGCGCTTTCAAGTCGCTGTAGTGTACTTTCAACATCAGATGATATCCTTGATAGATTACTCTTATCAAAGAGTGTACCAACGTATACGCCTATTCCAAATATAACAATGGTGATAATGAATGCGAGTATGTATAACGGGGCAGAAAAAGAACGTGGAGTATTTTTAGAAGTCAAATTCACCAACTCGGTTTTTCCATTTTTATTTCCTTTATTATTGCCGCTGTCCAGTATATTGTTAGAAGATAAGAATAAGAAATTATATAAATGATGAGCTGCCATGCACTTATTTTTTCTTTCTTAAACTGGAGCAAACCCCACGCAATCCAAAGAACGTTTAATGCGAGTATAATTAATCCAACAATATGTATTGGGGTAAGGCTAAGTAGGGATGCTTCTAATCCGAGATATCTGAAGTAATATGGTTGGGTAAAAATATTTGCAATAGCAACAAAGAATACGCCGAATAAAGTGATGATTGCTATAAACGTAAGTGGCATTATTATAAGGCCAAAATCCCCGTATCTTGGAGAAATTAAACTAAGATACTTTAACGTATTGTGAAATCCGCCCCTATGCCATCTTATTCTTTGTTTTAGTAATTCATTGAAATTTCTTGGTATCTCAGTATAAACACCAGCATCCATCGAGCTTCTTATTTTATAGTTGTGCTTTTGGATGCGTAATGCAATTTCCTGATCCTCTAATATGCTTTTGGTATCAAACATCCCAACTTTCTTAAATACCCAGCTGCGAAACATGCTGAATGGACCTGGTGTAACTGTAACTGCTTCTATAAACACTAAGACCTTTCTTGAGAATAGCGTAAATAAGTATTCTATTTTTTGTATAAACTCCAAAATTGCCTTGCCCTTATTTTTTTGTTCATTGACTTTGACTGCAGCAGTTACTGCAGCAACTTCTTTATCTTTAAAATAAGGTAGCATACGCCAAATGGTATCCTTCTCTATGAAAGAATCTGCATCAAGCGTTGCAATGATCTCGCCATCTGCCCTTGTTATCGCATAATTAAGCGCAGCTGCCTTGCCTTCGTTCTTTTTTGTGAAACATCTTACGTTTTTATATCTATTAGAAAGTAATTTTGCTATTGCATATGTTTTATCTTTAGATCCATCGTCAACAATTATAATATCTAACTCTTCTTTTGGGTAATCTGCATCTACTAAGCTCTTTACACAGTGTTCTAAGGTGTCCTCTTCATTGAATGCTGGTATTATCACACTTAAACGCGGTGTAAATTTTTTATCTATCCTTGGTTTCTCAGAAACACTATTGCGATATTTTATATAAAGTAGGATAATGAATACTGTGAAATATAATGTAATAAAAGCAATTGAATACTCAACAATTCTTACAATTTGCATGTCAATCACTAAAATAACAGTAGGTGTTTACTATAAAATAAGGCAAGTATAAATCCAACCAGCAAAAATGGTAAAAATGGCGGCAATTTAGTATAGACCCAAAGTTCCTTTATCTTTAATTTTTTTAATCGCACCAATTCGCTTTGCGTTAGCAATCTCTGCAGTTTATTTTTCTTGACAAAATCCTGATCCATTAATTCTAGCGCAAGTACATCCTCTTGTTCTGCCTTGCTCAAAGCAATCTTCTGTGCCTGCAACTTGTATACATCGTTACGATATGCAATGAAAAACATTGAAGAAAACAGCATAATTGATATAAAAGCCAGATAAATTGGTGAGTATAATGGTGAGTTAATATATAGGTAAGCTAATGCAGCGTATGGAATAAGCAATGCAAATGCTAACATATTTGGCTTTGCATTAAGCCTCAGAAGCTTAGTCGAGAAATTCACTAGAAAATATAACGCAAATATCACACCAGAAAAAACAAATGTGCTTGCAATAAACGGAAAATTAAAGCTAAGTTGCGAAAGAGAAGGATGAATAGGCAATGCAAAGTTTATTGCTAATAGCACGAGTACATCTGCCCCACCAATCTGCCCCATTTTATACGGGATATATAAAAATGCGATTGGTATTGAAACAATTATTGAGAGTAGAAAAATGTCCTGCTCATAAAATAATAGATTTAATGCAATTGCTGCACCCAGAAATGCATAAAGCAAATTATTCGGTACGTTGCGCTTGTTGAATAAATCAAAGTATGTTGTTGCCAATAAACCAAGCAAGGCTATTGCTATTCTTATCTGCTCGCCCGGCAATGCTATTGCGCTGAATAGAATGCGTTCTAATGAGAAAACCATAAATAAACTAGGTTTAGGAGGTTTAAAAACTTATTCTAAAACGCCCCAGCTATGCATTATGAATAATCTAATAAGAAAATCATATGGCCTGCCGCTAATGAAATTATAAGTATCTGGAATACCAGGGCGGACACCTGGCGGCACATGCCATCCAACAAATGCACCAAATCTAGTTGTAATGCCAGACCAGATTGCGCCAAGCTGCGCACCGGGCATTTCTTTTAACCTATTTAAATAGCTGAAGAGGTCTATAACTGCCTCCCATTTTCCTTCTTCTGTCCTATTGAAAACAAAGCTAGTGGTTAGATCAATAATGTGCTCCTTTGGTTTTGTCTCTAGCACTTTAATCTTTCTATTTACATAATTAACTGAAATATAAAATGGTTGGCCATCAACAAGCACTGAATAAACTATCTCGCCACGCGTTGATTCTAATTGCTTAAGATCAGCGTGCGAGCCAGCAATACTTAATATAGAATCTTCCCACCCAAGCATTATTCTTCCTATTACCCCAGCTAGCTTGCCAGCTCCAAGATTTGCCTGATCGCTCCATGTTGCACCAAGATCAACGCGAATTTTTCCATCTACTCCTGCAGTAACAATTGTATCAAGTATTTGAACCTTTTCAGAATTTTCAATATTTTCCTCTTCAAGAAGATCTCCTAATGGTGTTGTTTCACGTTGAATAAAATTCATCTGGCTGTATCGCACTGCACCGCCCAAGTAGAATTTATCAGTTATATATGCAATAATCTCGCCAGCAGCCCTAAACTGCTCTGCGCTTTCTATTGGCTGTCCTGTAGATGTTTGGCTTATTGCCTGTTCAAAGTTTCCAGCAAAAACATTAAGGTATAACCTCTTATCCTTTCCATACTCTGCCTGTAGTTTAATTACATCCGTCATGCGATTAAGCAGATTCTTGTATCCGCTTATTAAAGCGCTTCGATCAGTTAGATTGCGCTCTTGCCATCGATTAAACAATGCAAGTAATTCCATTTCTGGTGGTCCAAACATAAAGCGAACAATGCCACTTCCGCCTAATCCAGCAACATTTTTATAACCAAAGAATAAGTATAATGCCTTTGCAGTTTTATTCGCAATCTCCTGGTCCTTCATTTTTCCATCAGGCCCTGTTACTTGCATAAATTGCTGGATAACAGCATGTAAAAGCGCAAGCTTCAATATGTATCTAGTTTCTTTATCAATCTGATGGCCAACAAGCAGATCAACAGCAGCATTAACATTAGCTACAAGCCTATGCTCTTTTTCTGGATCAAGTAAATACGCTACTTTTTGATCAAATGTCATGTTTGCGCTAAGTTCCATTAAATGATTAAAGAATTTTCTTCCATGATAATAACCTGTTGCAAAGAATGCAGCCATTGGCTCTGCATTTTTAAATAATTTAGCAATTGCACCAGTGCCTGCGCCAAACCGCGCAATTGCATCGCGATCAAAATAATAAGCTAATGCGCTTACAGCAGTTCTCCATTTGTTTTCATCTATATGCTTTAATCCAGTATCAAAAATACCAACTGCCCATTTTTCATTAATGCGATAACCTAAGCCAGTTCCATACTCCCAATTTATGTATTTATCCCCTGGAAAAACCTTTTCCAATGCGCGGCTAACACTAGCAGCGCTAGCATCTGTTAATGTTTTGCCAAATGCATCAGGCAACTCAACTGCAATTGCAGCCCCTTGATTTCCAGTACCATATTCATAACGTCCAGTGTTATAGTAATCTGCCCATGCTTGATCGATTCTTGCTGATAGTGCCTGGAACCAATCATTATCCTTTATATGATCCCAGTTAAGCTCTACACGCTCTCCATCTTTTCCTATGAATACAATGTATGTTTTTGCACTTTCAACACGATCTAGGAAATCCGGTTCAAGGTCTCGGTTATCAAGGTCTCGGTCATAATTAAATCGTTCAATAACAATCATGTCATGCTCGCCAATAACATCACGCATGTTTGCTTCCATACGTTGTCTAGCAGTTTGAACTATTTCATCTGTTCCAGTTATGTCTGCTACTATGCTTGCTGCCCTTGTTTTTAATCCAGCGAGCTTAACAGTAGTTGCAGCAGCATCTAAATGCGCTAAATAATAAAGCGAATCATTGGTTGCATTCTGCGCGCCACTAATTGTAATCCTTGCCTCGCCGCCACCAGTTGGCGTAACACCTGTTGCGAATATACCTCCGCCACCGCCAGCAATTTCTTGGCTACCTTCTACTTTTTCTCCACCTGGTTGTATCTGTTTGCCAGCAACAGTAAATGCCAAACCACCAAGTGCGCTATAATAAAGCCATAAATCAGAAAAGCGCTCTGGTACGTTCTGGAATGCAGCGATTATTGCAGGTATCAAATCCCATGCCTGATAGCTTGCGCTTGCAATTGGAGGAACATTTATTGCATCTATAAATTTAGATGGCACAAGATTCTTTTCTAATATTTTTCTGATCCTATCTGCGTTTAGTTGAATATTAAATATGCCAACAATGCCGTGCTCTGGCGTATCTGCAATAGTAAGCCATTGATATCCAGCAAGTATTGAAAGCTCACCTGGCTGTCTAAACGGTGGCGCAAACGCCTCGCCAAATCTGCGTAGTGTAGCATCAAGCGGCGTGTGTGTAACCCTATGCCAAACCATCTCTATTGGTGTTCCTGGTGTTTCTGGTGTAATATTTCCAAGTAAATCATAATTTTTAAATCCAACACGTGCGCTTTCTATGCGTGCGCGTATATCATGAAATATTGTTCTTATCAAATAATATTCATAGTTTGTTATATCTGTTCTGCCTAACCCAGCAAATCTGCCTGTAAATTGCGCTCTAAATGTTTCTAATGCATCCCCAATAGTTTTATCATCAAATGAATGATTTACTATCGGCAAATAAACATCTGCCATAAACCATTTCAACAATCTAGGATTTTTTGCAGAAACCTCAATCATCCTATCTACAATTGTATTAAGCAATGGCGAATTATATCCAGCAGAAAGCGCGTCAAGCCATGCAGTAATAACTACTTGCACATCAGTAAAGCTTACATTTGCAAGTAATTGTTCTATCTTAGCAGGGCTAACACCAGCGCTTATCATTCTTGGCGCAATCCCAGTAGCTAAAAGCGGAATGAGTTTTTCAAAATAGAGAGTAACCAATTCTTGTTCTTTTTCGTTTAATGCCTCGCCTTTCTTTTCTTTTATTAATGCCATTAAAAGTTTATCTAAATTGTCATCAGAATAATCATACAAATGATGCATTACATTAAGAAAATGTTCCTCTCCAAATCGCTCGCTAATACTATTATATAAAGCAAAAAGGTTTATTGTAAATCCTTCCTTATTTAGCATATTGTTAATGCCATTTAGCCTATCTGCGCGTATATACATTTTATTAAAATCTCTTATAAAGTTCTCAAAGTGTTCTAGGAAGTTTACTGCCGTAAGCTCCTCACCAACAAATCTTTGCATGTATTCCTTAAACAAGCCATACATAGAATGCTTTTCAGTATGTGCCTTTCTTTCAGCATCTTTGCCAGGCTGCATAAGCTCTTCACTAAAGGCTTCTGGAGATAGCAAGTGTCTAGTTTTTAAGAATTCCATTAGATGGCCAGCTATTATTTGCTTTAGATATTTCGATTGTTTTCCTTCTATTAATGCTGTTAACTTGCCTAGTGTTTCAATGGCTGATTGATAACCTGCAAGGGCTCCAGCAGGAGCACCACCAGTGCTTGGCCCAATAGAAAATGTAGGCCCTCTCATTTCTCCATTATAAAATGCCTGGCTTATTGCCATATCTGCTCTTTCAACAGCTAAGGTAATACTATAAATAGAAACGCTATCACCGGCTGCAACACGTTGTTTTGCTGCAGCATTTATAGCAGTTGCAATCTCAACCAATTTTTCAAGAACATTTTTATTATACCCAACACTGCCAATTTCTGTGCCATCTTGTCTAGCTGAATCCTCTGCTAATCGCAAAAGTACCTGTAAAGAAAAGGCACCTTCTGTGCTATAAACAAAATTAATAAAGAGCTTTTTCTGCTCATCATCCAATTCTGCTAGTGCCTTTTCAAATTTCACTAAAACCTTTGCAAATTCTTCAGGTGATTTTCTAGCAGCCTGCTCTAATTCAAAAAGTATTGGGATAATAGTTTTCTTTGGTGTTTTTTCTTCTTTGCCAGGAAGCAGCTGTACTACGTCTTGCAAGCTGGCAATATCTTTTTTGATTGTTTCTAGTTTTGATTGCAAATCATAGATTAACTGTGATGTTAATGGCCTTGTACCAGCATCCTTGAGCCCTATTTCTATACTATGTAATCTTTCTTCTATCTCATAAATTCTTTTTCCTAAATATCCTTCTTTATCCTTTTCTTTGATTTTAGTGACGATCTCTCTAAAGCCGCTAGCTATTGCACTAATACCTCTTATTGCTTGTTTAAGCTTTTTTTCCTCATCTTTTAATTGTACAGGAACAGGAGTTGCCAAATTATCACCATAAATCGCTTTCAATTCTTCTTGGTTTTTGTTTTTTAAATTCTTCAGGTTTTATTGTTTCATAAACCTTTTTTACATATCTTGCATATTGTGTCAATTGTTTTTTATAATCCTCTGCAGAGCTATGATGCACATATAACTTTATGGAATTATCTAAAGCCTCTTGATACGATTTTAAAAGTTCATTGAGTTCTTCTATTGCATCATCAACAGCATCTAATGCATCTTCTGTTTCATCGCTTTCTTCCATTTCATTTAATGCATGCAGTGTTTCTTTAAGTCGTTCAAGATATTTTACCTCTGACCTCAAAATGTTTATTTCCTTTGCTAACATGCCCGTGGTTTCAATAAGATTGCTTTCTTGCCTAAATAATTCAATAGCCTTCCAAACACCCTTATCTCTTTCTTTTATTAGCAGCTCTAAGGTTTCTGTATCGAATTTACTAGCAATCTTCCCAAATTCTAGCCAGCTTTTTGCATATGCCCCTTTAACTCTTTCTTTGAATTTTGGATCTTTAATAATTGCATAATAAGTATCTCTATCTTCCATTAGTTTATCTGATTGGGCATTTACTTCAGTTTTTTTCTTTTGTATATATGCGTTTGCGGTTTCATAATCTTCATCGCTAATCTTTTTGTTTTCTAATAGATATTTAATTGCGTGCTCCTGATGATTTAGTGCAGCGTACTCAGCAAGTAAATCAACAGCTTTATCCTTCAATTTAATGTGCGACCCACGTGTTTCAAACCAGCCAAAATAATAGCTATCTAATGCTGTTTCTGCTTGTTGTGTAATTCTTTTTTTCAGATCATCTAGTCTTTTTAAATGAGCCTCTAAATTTTCCAATTCCTTATCTGTTAATGTAGTAACTTGTTTATCTTTCTTTAGTTTTCCTAATGCCTTTCTCGCATCTTCAAATTCATCTTCATTATCCAATGCATCTATTATGTCATGCAATGCATCAAATCCCTTGCGTTCATTGTCACGCGTCAATTCTCTAAGCTTATCATAATCAAAAGAAACCCTTCTATATCTTTCCTGTTTTTTAATAAATGCCTGCAATCTTTTTTCTGCACCATCAATGCGTTTCTTAAACTCTGGGTCTTCTTTGTACAAAGATGATTTTTTCAATTCCTCTATAGTGCCAATAGAATTAATAACACGAAGATAATTGATTGGAGCTAAGAATTCAGGTGAAAATCCAGCACTAACAAACCTGCCAATTGATCTCCAGGTTTCTTCTGTTTGGAACCACTCTGGGTCTTCATGCTCCAGGTTGTGAATTGATTCTTCCAAACGATAAACATCATCCATTAATCTGGCATTGTATGCATGTCCATAAATTCCATAGATCGTATGTCTTACACCATTTATCAAAGGCTCAATAAGGAACTGCAAGGAATGAATTAGATTTTTCTTGTCAGTTAGCTTATCTTCACCAACCAATGATCTAAGATAATCTACTTTTTTGCCAATAGAGCTCATTACATTATCATCAAGGAGTTCAGATAATCTGTATATGTAGCTGTTTAGCATTTCTTTTTCAGTTTCAGTGCCTGTTTTATCTACTTTTTCTTTATAGCTACCAACAACCTCTGCCAATACTGAGGAATATTCTTTGCCTTGCACAACACCAACTGCCCTAGCAAGCATCTGGAATAATTTTACGTAATCTTCAACATCTTCCAAATGATGGCGATTTGCCTGAAGTATTCTATTGTCTGGTGTAACTACAATTGAAAGCTTTTGCGCAAGATAATAGAAATTAGCAAGAAATGTTTCTTCCTCTTCCTTAGTTAGTTTTTTTCCGTTTTCTATTTTTTTAACCAGTTTTTCAAACTCAGCCATAGTCTCAAGTACGCGATCCCGAATAGCAGCACTTGGCTTAATGCTTTCACCAGCCTTTAAATGAACAAATTCAAGATCTGTTGCCTGATCCAGCAGAATGGCAAGCTGCGCCTTTGCTAATTTGCTTATGTGTTTGCTTTCTAATAAGCTTTCTAAACGCGCAAGCGCATCATTGTATTTATTTTGTTTTAGCAACCCGCGAATCTCTTCTATTTCTTGCTTAAGCTCTTGTGATTTAATCGCACCTTTATTGCTTAGTTCAGGAATAAAATAGTCAATTACATTCAATATCTCGAGCAGTGAGTTTGCCCCACTTAGCTCCATTGTGCTTTGCGTAGCAAATGCAACTGCTGCAACCTGTGGCTCTGCATATTGTGCTAGCTGCGGTACGCGCATTATTGCATTAAAACCAGTTAAAATCCCATAAATCCATAATGGAAGCAATGTGCCAAATTTGCCTGTTTCAAGATTTATAGTAAATATGCCAGAAAATGCTGTCCATTCGCCGCTTAACAATCCAACAGCCACATTTCCATAGCCAACACGTGCATATGAACTAACATCTAATATTCCTCCAGATATAGAATATAAAGGAACTGAGAGGAGAAACTGGCCAAGGGATACATCAAATGTGAATATTACGTCCCAGCCATTTTCAGTTTTTATGCCAGAAACCTTAGGAGAAACAGACCATTGTCTGACTGGCTCGCCCTCTGTGTAAACCTGCTTTTGGTAACCTACACCTGTTGAAGTAGAGAGGTTTCCACTTTGTATGCCCATTTCAGTTGTGCCAAACACACCCCTCTCAGTAGTTGAATAAACAGTATAAACATTAGAAACAGCAGTGCTAAAGAACAGTAAATCCTCACTACTAACTTTTTTTCCTCGTTGTGCTATTTCCAGAAATTTATTTAGCAACCCTAACATCAACCATTGCTCTTTATCTTCTGCCCAGTCAATCATATCTAAAAATCGTGCTTTAGATGTTTTATCATTTCCAAAAACCTTTCTTATTTTATCCTTTAGTTTTTCTATAACTACGTCTTCATCATCAGTCTTATAAATTCCTTTAAGGTCTTCAAGCCATTGTTCATTAGTTTTATCACTAGCTTTCTTGTTTTCTTCTTTTAGATCGTAATAAATTGTATAGATAAAACTATACAATCCATCAAAGCTTTTATCTACATTAAAATCAAATTTTATATTTATTATTTGGTTTTCAAGCGCCCCAGTTTTTTTGTATATCTCTGCGTAAGCCGTGAATAAGTTATTGAACAATACTATTTCAATTCCATTATAAATGGAGTTTTGAACCTCGCTATGATTAGAAAATAAGCTAAGGAATTTTACAAGCTCTTCAGACGTTTGTCTATTTTCTGTTGGCTGTAAAAAGTTATTCAGAATTGCCTCAAATGTTGCTTTGTTAATTTTTATTTCAAAATACTCATTCTTTTTTGAGAGCGAAGGCACTTTTATAATTGCCATATTTTTTTCAAATGAAACAGAAAACGCACCGTGCAAATCAGCACGAACTTTTTCTAGATGAAAGTATTCGCTAGCCTTTACTGGTATTTTCTCTTCTTTTTGTTTTAATGCCTCTACCATTTTACCTACTCTTTTACAGCTTTTTCCAGTTCATCTAGCATAACCCTTGTTTGTTCTATATCAAGAAGTAGGTATGGGAGACTTAATTCCCTGGTGCTCATAACGAATACCCGTTCATTTGGGCTTGCTATTTTTGCTTCTTCCCTATTTTTATGCATGAGAACAATAAAATCAGTACCATATTTTTCTATTAAGCTGCTAACTTCTTTTGCTACGTCACTCTGTGCTGGTAGTGACAGTCTGCCAAAAAAGCTATTACAATCTTCTATTGCAGCTAAGAGCTGGTTAGGATCAGTTTCAGCCTTTTGGTTTTTAACTTTATTAAGTTCTATTAGTGCATTTATTAGAGGCCCGATAATAGGATCATTTTTTGTCATTTTTATAAATTCCTGTTGGAATTCCTTTGATCTGCCTTTTTCGTTTAAAATTTCAATAAATTGTCTTTTTTGCTCAGGGTCGTTTGTCTTTGCAAAAGAAACAAGCAAATCAACTGCTGCTTCTACATCCTTTGCTTCACTGGTTTTAGTTTTTGGCCCCATAATTTGATTTATTATAAAAGGATTTTTAAGTATGTGCAGAGAAGAGTATTTATGAAAATCTCAATTCTTCGCTTAGGCCATCGCTTACCTCGTGATGAGCGCATTACAACGCATGTTGCACTAGTTGCACGCGCATTTGGCGCTAGCGAAATAATCTATACTGGTCAACATGATGGGAGTCTTGAGTCTAGTGTCTCGCGTCTTGCGAAAGAGTGGGGCGGAGAATTTAGCATAAAATATGAGAAGAATTATGAGAAAATAATCAATGAATATAAGAAAAATGGATTTGTAATTGTACATCTAACAATGTACGGTTTACCATTACCAGAAATTGGCTCAAGGCTGAAGGCTGATTGCTCAGGGCTGTTAATTATTGTTGGTGGCGAGCAAGTTCCAAAAGAGGTTTACGAGATTGCTGACTTTAACATTGCAATTACATCACAGCCGCATAGCGAGGTTGCAGCACTCGCAGTATTTCTTGATCACGTTACAAATAGCGAACCATTGAAGCGAAGCTTTAATGACCAATTTAAAGGAAAAATAAGAATTGAGCCTAGTGAAAGAGGGAAGAAGATAATAAAGAATTAGCCTAACATTTGCTTTTGTTGCCTTGACCATATTTTATTTGGTGTTTTCTTTAACCACTCAACGTAGGCATCAATAAATTTAAGCCTTTCTTCAAAATTTTTTTTCTTGTCTTTGGCAAGTTCTTTTAGGTCAATTTTTAATTTTAATCTTTTTTTCATTCAGACTCACTCCAGATAAAACAGCATATTTTTTGGAACCTTTAGCATTACTAAAAGTTCATTAAGTAATCTCTTATTTATTTTATCATAGAACAATTTATATACAAATCTTGCATCCTCAATATCTTTTTCTGATCCCATGTATAGTTTATATGCTACTTGGATTTCAAAAGGTGAAAAAAACAACCTGTTGCTATTAAATAATATCTCTAGTCGATGATCTAAGGTAAATTTATCTATCTCGTTTTTAATGAATTTTAATTCGGCATTTGGTATAAATTTATCTTTTTCGTGGAATCTTAAGGCGCTGTTCTCGCTTAGATAATTTTTGTAGGCACTATCTACATTAGTTGCATTCATACATCCAAATTTATTTATAGTAAGATTCCAAAAGTTTGTAAAAGTTTCTTTACCGCAGCGCTCTATAAGTATGTCTATATCCTCTGTATTCCTACTTCTTCCAAAGAAAATACCAACATATCCAGATACAATTACATATTTTATATTCGCTGCCTCAAGTAACTTAACAAACGATAATACAAATTGATCTAAATTAAGAAGTTCCTTTTTTATAACTAATTTGCCATCCTTATATTCAAATTCCATATCCTAAAATTAGAACCTAAATATTATATTACTTCTTATTTGGCCTTGCATTTCCTTCTACGAGCTTTATAGTTGGCGGTACAATAGGTGGCGTAAGATTAAACACGCGCGCAATAAAAATTGCATTTATCGAAGCGCTATAATTTATTAAATTCACAATCTGCTCTCCAGCAGCTCCGCCTACTTTCTTTGTTTTTTTCCATTCCTCGAAAGCAGCCTTTGTTTCTGACCCGCTAAAGCTTGCCTTTCCGCCAATACGAACATAGCTATTATCCGGAATATAAGATGCAGTATAAGAGAAATTAATCGTCATAAGATCCTTTTCTAATCGCGCATTAGTTATATCTATGTTTGTATTTATGCTCTGCGGAGCGCTATTGCTATTCTTTCTTGCTTCAGAAGATTCAAAATCTAAAAATTCCAATCGCATAATTTCACCTGTTTTGATTAATTCAATAATATTTAATAATCTCTCTTTATTTCTGGGCTTTAATATCCTGTGCCCCTAGTAGGCACTGCTGTTCCTGGTTGCATAACTGATTGTAGTAATGGTGTTTGCTCACCGATTGTATAGAATACAATGAAACCAAACTCAGGCGTGCCGCCAAACCTATGTGGTGCATAAGCTGGTGGTGAATACGCAGGTGGGTCTCTTGAGCGTATGTATGAAAATCCTGCTAGTTCTCCAAATGGTGCAGGGAACTTATATCTTATTGAAACGCCACCACCTGCTTGTTCCTGGCCAGTGAATTGCACACCTGCAACAGTGCCAAGAATAAGATTTCTTGTAATGTTATAATCAGCACCAGCAAAAGCGCTCCACTCCTCTCTTTTTGCTAGTATAGCATATGCCTTTAGTTTATCAACATGCTCAACAAATGCACCAATATCAAAGAATATGTTATCATTAAAGACATATGTGCCAAATCCGATATACGAGCGCATATGGCCGTTGAATACCTTTTCTATTTTGAGTCTCTCATCATAAAACCAAGAGTATAATGCGCTTAATAATGCGCCTGTCTGTTCTGGTGTTAATATCACCTGTTCGCCGCGCCTTATTTTTGCTAACACTGATGGAGATATTATATCCTCATGTATACTATTGCAAACTAGCTGTAATATTTCATTTGGTATCTTACTAAAGTTCGCTTCTTTTATCGCATCACTATGCTCTTTATATTTTCTTTCCAGTTCTTTATAGCCGCTGTAATCATCTGCTATATTTGAAAATAATTGCGCAGCACCCTGAACAAATGCACCTGGCTTGCCCCAATCTGGAGGTGCGCCACCCCTAGCTTTATTTACTAAAAGTATACCAACATCAAATGCAATACGCTGCCCCCAGAATCCTTCAAATGCATCAAAACCAAGTCCAGTACCAGCTATTCCAATTGTTTGCTGTGGCAATAATCCTGGTGCAGTTACATGAATGGGGATAGATGAGAATGCACGCCAGAAATCATTGCCAAATGTCCAGAGGAATCTACCATATATTGTTTCAGGGTTTTTGAAATTACTAATCCAATCTCCCTCTTCTCTACTCAAAAGATTAAATTCTAAAGACATATCCCTGTTAATCTGCACTCCTAAGTAATAATTATCAAATACCCTTCTTATATTTTCAACATTCTGCGCCCTAAAGTTATTAAGTAATCTTTCAGCTTCTGCTGGATTTCTGCGGACATTTGTCATGAGGCCATTGTAATCATTCATCATAGTGTCTAGTCCTTGTATCCTTGCAATATCCAGCTTCCCAATCGCATCTAATGCCTTTAATGTTCCTATGAATCGCCAAAGCGCTCGATCAAATTCAAAATCCCCGTTTTGCGTAGTGAACTGCGGTACAACATGCGCTAAAGCGCCCATTAACATTTTGTTTGATAATTCGCCTTGGCCATAAAGTGTGACACCTATCCTATGGATATTTTCTACAAACTCTCTTGATTCTTCTGATTCTTGCAATAGTGCTAGTGCTTCTAAATTTGTTGCGCCCATTTCGTAATATAATCCTGCCCCGCGTGCCTTTAGCTGCCAGCCAAATAGATCCCATGGTGTTTTTGGTGTCATTGCTTTTCTAAATACGCCGCCACGGCCAATCATACCAGATGGTGATGTTCCTAAACCAACACCAACTGTGGTTTCCCATGCATCCACATCCTCAACAGTTCTCCAAGTGAATATACCCTCTTGTATAACATATTCTCGTTCTTTTCTTTCTTCTCCTTCTGCAGCAGGTGGCTTTAGCTTTAGCCATTTACCTGGGAGCACGAGCTCATAGGTTCTTGTTTTTCCTGGTTCAATATCTTCAGTGTAAGCATCTCCATGTGTCCATTCCAGTAACATTGGTTGTGGCTCGCCCTGTTTAGTAAAGAATGGTACTGCCTGCATATGAAGCATGCCTGCATATTTGCCAATATCAATTGCTAATGCGCCACCACCACGATCTATATCTGGCTCAATATTCCATGCATATGTTGCAGGCGTATTAAAGTTTTTGTCTCCATAACCAGCCATGTAATTAAGCATTTCTACAAAATCATTTGTTCCGCCTTTTAATTCATAAATCGTTCCTTCCTTATCTATGTAGAAATATCTTGCAGTCATCCATGCCTTGCCCTCAGCGTTTTCCTGTCTATTCACTGTTATTATTGTTTCACTTGGATTATTTGGATCCCATGCTGTTTTAACAGAATCAAGTAGCAAGCGTTTTGATTCATCATCCAAGCGCTCGTAACCACCAGCAAAGCTGTCTATGCCTATTTCTTCTTTCTTTCTTCCTTCTTTTCCAGCTGTAATTGCAGATGCAAATGGTATGTGGCCAATAGGCACACCAATTGCACTCATGCCTGCAAATAAATATCTACCATCAGCTAAACCACCAGCAGATATACCGCCAGTAGGTGTAATAATCGAGCCTAATCCGCCACCGCCCCATTCTACATCTTCAAACATTTCTCCTAATGTCTGTGCCTCTGTGGATCTGCCCCTTAATCCCATTGCACCGCCACCGCCAATTGGAGAGAATTCATAACCTGGCGCTAATCGCGATATAAATGCACGATTTATTTCATTAACCAGTTGCGTAGCGCTTAGAGGCGATATATATGCACCAGGTAGAAATTCAGCTATGTTAAGCACTGGATGGGATGGCCATAAATATGACTCCATGCTTGCCTTTACTGCATCTGCGCCAGATGGCATGGTGTAAAGCCTTAGCTGTGGCAATTGAACACCGCCTCCATATGGATATGCGTTAACTACTGCGCCTCTGGATATTGGGTTTACTATAGGTGTAGTAATCAAATAGTTTGGAAACGGATATGGTGGCCCAAATCCTAATTTCCTTTCCAAGCCAAGCGTAAGTGGATACTTATATCCTGGCGGTTTTTGCACAATCTCATGTGGCGGCCTTCCTAAATTAAGCTCTAGATTTCTATCAAGTAAGGTATATCTTGTAAATCTGGCAAGCGCACCAGCGCTTATTACCATTATATCATCAAATGCCATGTCCAGTTTGTTTATTACCCTTCTAATGTTTAAATCAAGTCCAACGCGGAAAGGTGTTACTGTTGAGTAAATAGGTGCGACCTCTGTGTCTATCCTGGCTGACAACGCAGTTAATCCTTGGAAGTATGCACCAGGATTGTCTATGCAGATTTCAGCTACGTGTTTTATAGAAGCAAGGTATTTTACAGCTAATAAAGGCTCAATATAATACAGCTTTGCTAGCGTTGTTGCAACTAGTTTTTTCTCTTCTGGACTTAGTACACCGCTATTGGCTGCTGTCTTATAATAATCAAGGAACATAACTGCAAGCAATGGCTTTAGCTCGCTAACACCTAGGCCTGTTAAACCCTCTAGCGAGCCCTCTTTTTGCTGCTGTATTGTAGGCAATGCGGAATCATGATAGCCTTCTCTACTCCAGATTTCTTTACCTTGTCTTACATTTTCCTGGCTAAATCTATCTGCGATTATATATGTTAGCTGGTTTAAGAAATCCCTTGCATTTGGATTTATGCCAACAAAGAATCTGCCGGTTCTTTCATCAATCTTTAATACAAATTTCTTATATATTTCATATAATTCTCTATTTGTTGCTTGCAAATTTCTAAGATTATCAACAACTGAAAGATTCTCCAAGCTTGCTGAGAAATATGACCCTTGTATAACTACCAGTCCTGCTCTTACAATATTAAGTCTGCTTTCTAGTGTTCCTTCATCTGTGCGAATATTAAGCTGATCTAACCATTTTTCTAGAATTTCATGGTCTTTCTTAATGGCAGCTAGTTCTTCTCTTTCGTCTACTCCAAATTTTTTCAAATATTCTTCTCTTAAACGAAGATAAGCTAATCTATGCGAGATATAATCAAATGCCTGGCTAGTTGGCTCATTCTCAAATCCGCCAACTATTTTTTCTACACCATTATCAGTAACTTTTTTGCCATATAACTTCCATTGCCCGTTGTTCTTCGCTTTTTTCAGCTTCTGCTGCCTCATATTTCTTTTTCCAGTCATCAAACATTCTTTGAACTGGTTTATGAGGTGTGAATGGTGTTTTTGCACGCGTAAGCGTAGTTACCTGCGTTGCTAACACTTTCTTATCTGCTTGATTAAACCAATCTATAAATAATGCGTGATCCTGCCTAGTTGATAACCAGTATGCAGTTAGCACTGCCTTTAGAATATCTGATGCTATTTCTTCATTTACCTCAAATAATTCTCTAAATTTTTTGTTTAACTTTTTTAGTTTTTCATCTCTTGATTTTACAAATGAGGTACCTGCCCCTATACGATTGCTAAAATCCTCTAATGTTGCATCATCTACTAGTGTTGGGTTTTCTACTCTAACTGGAATTGGTTTTAATGTAGGTTCTGTTATATCATGCCCTTCAAGCAAATAAGTAAGAAGAGGCAAAGGCATTCTTCCTTCCTTTTCCCATTTCTCTATGTATTCTCCGTATTTATCCATTGAGTCCTTATAACTAGCGAATGAGGGATCCCTACTAAATATTTCTTTTTGAAGTTCTACGTCCCAAAGCCCTTTTTTAAATTGTGTTTGATTACTATTTTCATAAAGTTTTGTAATTATAGCATATAACTTTTTTCCATCTTCACTATTTTGTCTTTCATTTGGTGGTAGTTTATAGAACTGGAAGAAACAATATGTTAGAAGCTGGCCTTGTTGGTATAAAGATAAATTTGAAGGAATGTCTGGTTTGCTCGCTGCCATTATTCTAGTGTATGTACCTTCTAACTCTGCTAAGTCAAAACGCCTCTCTTTGACTGCCGTACCATTCGCCATATTACTATCTTGTCCTGAAGAGTTTTTAAATCTATTAAATTCATTGGGGGTTGCGCTAGGGGGCCCGCCCCCTAGCACTTGTGCAATGCCTTTGGCAGGTGCAAATGTAAAGTGTCCAGCTAGCACTAATGCGATAATTTTTCTAAAATAGGTGCTCATATATTATAATATTCAGACACAAAAACTATTAAAATAATGTAACAGCCTTGAGCCATCGACCATGAGCAATGATCAGATGTGTTATTGTTGGTTGAGTTTTTCATTAGAAACTTAACAAAACATTAAGTTTTTAGGGTTAAATGCAACTAAGAAATATAATTATTACACATTAAGATTTTCTAGCTTCATTACTAAGTCATCCTTAACCTCTAACCAGTCCTTCGGACGATATGCAACTGGTATAAATGGATTTGTCAGGTTTCTAAGTTTTTTATAATCAGCCTTTTTTACATGTTCAATGGTTTTTTGAAGAAACTCTTTTGCTGTTTCCTTTTTATCCTCAGATTTTAGCATTTGAACAATTGCTTTATCCATGCTACTGCAGAGTGGAAGTCCCATATATACATCGTAAACATCCTTTCCCTCAGTTCTATCACAAAGGGCGTTCATCTTTCGCGCTAATAAATCTTCGACGCTATATACATAAACACTTACACCACCATTTGTGAATTCAGAATTCGCATATTTTGTAATAGGTGGTTGTGATGTTATTATTTTTTTACTTGCAATATCTACCCTTACATGGTCCCTTTCACCTATTAATGAGCTATCATACTTACAATAGAACTGGATAGTTTTGTAGACCTTTCTAAAATCTGTAATAACATATTCTTTAATACTTTGTGCGAGTTGTTTTGAGAATTGCATTACTGCATCTGGATTCTCATCTAGATCAAAGTCAATATCTTCAGAGAAACGCTGCGCTTTTCCCAGATACGCCTTGCTTAATGCTGTTCCGCCTTTAAAGATTAGTTTTTTGTTGTGCTTAGCTGCAAAATCCGTTACCTGCCAAAGAACATTAAAGATATGAAACTCCTTTATCACAAACTTAAGTGGTAAGCCAACCGTAATAGCAATAGCCTTGCATATCTCTAAATTTACTTCCATATTTTCAGCCTTTTCTAATTCTCCTTTTTATTTCTTCAAACCGTCTTCTATTTTTTTCTCTTACAAATTTTTTAACATAATACTCAAATTCTTTCCATTCTTTGTTAGTTAATTGCGCTTCTTGAAACACATTTATTAGTTTTTCCTTTTCTACTCCGTAATCTGGAATATAAATACAGTCAAACAGGGTCTTTGCGCGAGTGGAAACAACGTAATTACCTTGGTATTCTAAACCTATTGCCTTTTCTTTAAGCGCAACAGCCTTGAATTCAATCTGGCCGATTTTTTTTAATTTTGATGTATTTACTGTCACCACAAAAACAGTAAATGGGAATTCTGTAGTAAGTTTGTGCAAATAAAGTGCAGTAGAAAAACCAAGATAACCGTTAAAACTAGCCTGCGCGGCTGCAAATCCATCCATTAGTGGGTATGTTGAATAAACCCCGCGCTTTAACCTGATGATTTTTTTTGCCTTATTTAGCCTGCTTAAAATAGTTTTTAATGTGAAATCATCGCATAAACGTAAGCTTGTTAATACGTCTAATGTTGCGATCCCCCAAGGCGATCCTTTAATCGCATCGTATATCTTCGAGGTAGTAGAATCTAACATAACATAATAAACAATTTGTTTATTATAAATGTTTCGTTTTTTCTAACGTATCCGAAAATCAGGTCCAATCCATCTCTCTTCTTGTTTCGCTGCTGGCGATACAGCTGGTTCAACAACAACCGGTTTACCCCTACTTGTCGGTATTGCTATTTCCTTTCCTCTAGCCAATCCATAATAAATCGCAATTGCACCTAATGTCTGCTCATCAACTATTCCAGTTTCTTTAATCTTTGGCCCAGCTTTCAAATATGCGTTAAATTTATCCATTGCTTCCTTAAATTTGCTGCCTGGTATGTCACTTTCGCCAAACGTTTCATTTTGGTAGAAGTTTAGATATCTTTGTATGAGTGTAACTAACTCTCTTGTTTCATTTTCATATTTATCAGTTTGTTTTAGTATCTTTCCATCTTTTATATCTTTCTCTGTTATATCTTTAAGTAATCTAGTTTCTTTTTTGTCCATTTGTACATATAAAAATGAAAAAAAGTTCGAATCTTTATTTTTTCTATGGTGATCAATAAAGTCATTAATCATTATTTGTACTGCATTAATTCTTCCAGCTTCAATAGCAGCGTTTTTTCGCGTATAATCCCCGCCAATTGGGTTTTCTCTAATTTTCGAATCATCTAATAGTTTTGGAAGATTGCCTTCGTTAAACGGCATGGTTAGTTTGTCTGCTTCTATAATGGCCCTTGTAGGTACTTCTGCAGGTGGGGCTTTCTTTTCTCCTCTGCTTTCTCTTGGTGGTTCTGGTTTTTTTCCTGGTGATTTTTGCTGTTCTAAAAAAAGCCCGCGCAAAAGATCATAAAAAGGATCGCCTTTATTTACCCTTGGATTATCATGGAGTGCGCTTAGTGCTTTGGATGTTGCTTCTTCAACAGCAGACCAAGTATAATCAAGTTTTTCCCCTCCTTGTGATGTTGCATATGTTTCCCAAAGTTTATTTTTAGAGAATTTGTCTACTGCATCCTGCACACTTATCTGTTTTGTTACTCCGTTTGCCATAGCTAGGTTATATGAGAAGGTATTTTTAAATTTAGTTAATTCCAAATGCAGCGTAGACGCAGTATAGAAAGATAAAGAAATAACTAATGCACGCGCTAGCCTCATAATATAATTATGCTGTTAAAAATTCTTTAAGCTGTGTATTTTTTCAAATCTAACACAAAAATAGTCGCATTTTCGTCCAAAATTAAGCATATTTAGCACTTTTTGCGACTACTTTGGCACCAAATTTCGCGAAAATATAAATGTTCACTTAAACGAACAAATAATGGCATTTATGTTCAGTAGAATGAACATTATTTCAAAAATCCATCATATTTTTTTCTTGTCACATCATCTTCCATAAATTTACTTAAGTCATCTTTATTTTTTTGCATTTCATTTAGAAGAGCCATAACATTGTTGTATCTCCTTGTTAGAAAACCCATTACTGCATCTTTGGTGTATGCTTCAGTATCCTTGCAATTAGCAACAAGAGGATGCTGTTTCCAGTCAAAGAATTGTTTTAGATTATCTGGAACATTACCTTTCATTATCCCCTCAACAGTTTCAAATAATTTATTGGCCGGAATCTGCTTTTTTAATTCATCCACGCTCCATGCATTATTTTGAAGCCATTGTTCCTGCTCAGTGTTTAATTTAGCAACTGGTGTTGGTACTTGTGTTTTAAGCTCTCCTGCCTTTAGGAATGTTCCGCCCGCGCCAGATGTACCTGGTGGCATTGGTTCTCCTGCTTTCACTGCTTTTCTTCTTTCTTCAAGAGCGCTTGTAGGTACTGGTACATTTTTTTCAACCAAACCGCTCGCAGCCCATGCTGCCGCGCGTACTTCGTAATATTGTATATTTTTTACAATATCAAGAATAATCGGGTGGCTAGTGAAAAAGTTCTTTAAGAGTTCATACGCACCAGGAATCATATAAACTGCAGTAGCCGCCATGTCTATTGGGACAGACAGACTAATTCCTGTCTTTAGTAAAGCCTTCTCAGCGCTGATTGCTGCGTCTCTTACTGCGCCAGCTGTTTCATCTGGAATTCCTATTCTCCTTAAAACCTCTATAGTACGTTTAAATTTTTCTGTACGGGTTTTCAACAGCTCACTCATTTTAGCCCTTCGCTCAACCCTTGCAGTATCTGTCAATGGTTCTCCCATTCTTTCGATTTCATCTAATAATGCCAATTCCCGCTCTCTTAAAGCATGAAGCTCTCCAAGTTTTTGTCTAAAAAATCTTGTCTCCACTTCTACATTGAAGCCTGCTTCAATTTCTTTTTTAATAGTTGCTACTTCTTTAGCACCAGCCTCTCTTTTTTCTCTAAGTTCTCGAATTTCCTTGGTCTTCGCTGTCCTTCGTTCTTGTTGTGCCTTTGTCAATCCTTTCTTTCTTTGTATCTCATCAAGCTCGCTAATCTCTCTTCTCAGTGTAGCTTCGCGTGTTCTAAGTTCATCGATTCTTTTAACCTTAGCCTCAAGTTTTCCTCTGAGTTTCGTTGTGCCTTTTGCATTTTCAGCAGCTTTTTTTGCCAGCTCTACAAACTCATCAATTACTCTTTTAGTTAGCACAAATGGATGCCGAAGTAATCGTACACCAGCAACACTTTCCATGTCTTTTAATATCTTTACTTTCTTATCCAGCTCTGCAAGCGCTTCTCGCATATTCTTTAGTTGGGCAGCTTTTCTTTCTATATCTGCAGTAAGTCCCTCTACAGGTGCAGCCTTTCTTGCTTCTTCTAGTTGGACTATTTCTTTTTGAAACTCTTCTATTTTTTTAGAAAGATCCTCCAAATCCTTAGTTGCTTTTTCCAGTCCTTTTGGTTTTGGAGCTTCTTTAGCAGCCTGTACAGTGGCTTCTTCCGCAGCTTTAGCAGCCTGGGTGACGCTTTGCGCTAATGAGCGTTCTACTTCTATATATCCGTCAATTAGCATATCCTGAACTTGTGGTGGCAGGCTATCAAAGTCATCTGCCATGCCTTCCATTAACCTCGTGAATCCTCTAGGAGATCCTTTTAAACCTAAAATGCTACGCTTAAATCGATCAGGATAACCTCCTAGTTTTCGAAGCCATGAAAATGCTTCACTATCCACGCGTTGTTTCAATAAACCTACGACATCATCTACTGTTTTTTCCGCCCTAGTTAGATCATCACCGCTTAGCGTTTTAGCTAATTGTTGTTTAGTTTTTTCACCTTTTTGTTCTATGCCTTTTTTCACACTTTCTCTAGCAGCAGTCAATGCAGCAGCGTTTTTGGCTTCAGCTAACCTAGTTGCGATGCTTCTATATTGATCTGTTAGCATATCTTGAACTTCTTCAGGTAGTTTATCAAAACCTTTTACAGATTTTAGGAGCTGCCTAAAATTTACCCTCATCCGCAGAAGACGTGGTATCGGTTGTGCCATTCTTGGAACTGGTCTTCCTGTTTCTATTCCTTTTGCAAGTTTGTCAACTGCATTATCTACTATTTGCTCTGCCCTAGCTAGATCATCACCGCTTAGCGTTTTAGACAATTCATCTTTAGCATCTCTGCGCGCTTGTTCTGCGCTTTGTTTGAGCGCTTCCTTTACTGCCTCATCGCCTGCTTTTCCTGCTGCCTTAACAGCCTTAGCGATTTTTAAAACAATAACTATTGTTGCAACAGCATCAATCATATTTGCTTGTTCTTCCTTTATTGCAATTAGCATATTCTGGGGTGTTGGATTTGTTATTGCCGCATTATGCGATTCAGTATTCCATGGCGAGAAGGAATGTGCTATAGATCCAACCGGAACGATAATATGAAGCACATCACCTATTTTTCCAAGAACATCGCCTGTTTTAGCCCAGAATCCTATTTTTTCCCAGTCGCCGCCTTCTTTCCACCATTCCTTCATATGTGCCCAAAGTGCTGGATACATCTCCACGTTACCTAATTGCAATAATGCATCACCAATTACCTTTGGATAACTAAACCATTCGCCGCCTTCTGACCAAAGTTGTTCGAATCTCTCTTCAAAAAGATCAGGGTTCCCCTCTCTCTCTTGTTTAGTTCCCCTGTAATACGCCTCCCAACATCTTTTAAATATTTCATCCTTTTGATAATAATAAACAGTGCCACCCTCTAGTTCTGATTGGATAACTGTTTTGGACCAGTTTTTGCTGATTCTATTAATATCAGCTATTGTCACTTTATCAGCAATCCATTCTGCTGTTCTTTCTGGATCCCAGCCACAAACTAGATAAACTTTTAATATTTGAAGATTGCGTACATCTTCAGCAGAGGTTGAAATAATGCCAGATGGAAGAGGATTGTACCATGTACCTTTATAGTAATCTTTAACCGCAGCTATTAGTTCATCAACACGATCTTCTGCTTTTGTATCAATACCTACCCATGTAAGTGCTCTCTTACCCCATTCCCATGTTTCTTCTCGTTCTCCACGTGGTATATTGTAATATTTATCCCATGCTTCTCTAACATTTTCATAGTTAAAATATAATTCGAGTGCGTGGTCTAATCCAATTTCTTTTACTATTATTTCAGCAACCCTTTTTGGTGATTTAATATATACCCATTTATCATCTTTTTTTTCAGGTGCAAGTGCGCTTATCAACTCCTTTATTTTAGCTTGTTTATATGTTTCCCATATTGCCTTAAAGGGGCTGTTAATAGTGGTAAAATAATCCAGTATCTCAAGCCCGTACACTTCTCTTAATTTATCAAGTTTATTTCCTTTTTTATCATCTTCAGTTTTTTCATACTCTTCCATTAAACCTTTTACAATGGCATCTACGCATGAGTTCCAATTTTTAAAACTAGCTAGCTTCTTGAGTTTCTCCAATCCATGCTCATCAACCAAGTTTTTTGCACTTTGGTCCCTCCTTTCTAAGGCCGCTATAAAATTTAAAGCTAGGCTGATGTCTAATTCCTTTTCCTTATTAACTGTATCTCTGAATGTTTTGTCTGATTTGTATAATTCCAATATTTTGTCCAACCCATACTTATCTACTAGAGCATGTATATTAGCAGTATTCTTTTCAGTAATTGCTTTTGTTAGCTCTCCTACAAGCGATTCTTCAGGTTGTTTTTGAACAGGTCCAGCCATATTTACACCATATTAAAACACAATATATAATATTGTACTTTTAAGGTTTATAATACTTCGTTTTATGCTCAGTCGGTAGTGCTGAACTATTTAATAACCACTTCCATAGTGGAATATGTTTTATGTCTCCTTTAGATTCTTCTTTTTTGGTTATTAAAATTCCTTGCCATTTTCTGTTTTTTTCTAAAAAGTATCGCAAGTTCTTTTCATCTGATGTTGTTATGTGTTCTTGGTATTTAACCTCTATGGCAAGTTTTTTCTCAGGAATTATAAAATCTACTTCTCTACCTTCACTATCCCTCCAAAAATTACCGGTGTTAGTATTAATAGCAACTGCGTTCTCAGCAAGAGCACCTATCGAAACTGAAGGATTTAAAATTGATAAAAGACCGTTATCACTTATAACCACTTTTTTAGCAGTTCTCTTTTGTTTTATAGTTGAACTGGTATAATTGAATAGCACATTTATTAGCATAGCTCTGGTTAAGGCCTCAATATGGTGAGAGATAGTAGGATGACTGCACCCTATTACTTGGGCTATAGTTTGGAATTGAAATGGTGAACCAACTGTGCCTGTTGAAAGTTCTAAAATTTTAGATAAAAGATCTGGATTTGCAGATGGAAAAACTACTGGCATATCCTTAAAAAATATTGGGTCTAGCACAGATTGCCTTATATAATCGTTTTTTTCTTTTTGATTCAATAAAATAGTCTCTGGCAAACCACCATACCTAATATATTCATCACAATTCATTATCAGTTCTTGATCCAATGTTGCAAACTCTAGTTCCGTTCTAGGTATTTTACAGTCTTTTAAAAGTAGATACTCTAAAAAAGAAAATGGGTTTACCTTAATTAATTTGTATCTACCTACTAGACTTTCAGAGGAGCGTTTATCAAATTCTAGTGCTGAACTTCCAGTAACAACAAACTTTATGTCAGTTAGGTCATAGTGCTTTTTTATAACATCTTGCCAGCCACTTACGAATGCAATCTCATCAAATACAATTAGTTTTACATTTCGATTTTTAAAGAAACTAATTAACGAATCCAAATCTTCTGGTCTGGCGTTCATACTTCTATCGAACTCAAACCAGCCTATTTCCGTTGGTTTCATGCCTTTTTTCAATAGGTTCTGAAGCAACTGCCTTGCCATAACTGATTTTCCGGTCCTGCGTAACCCCCTGAGTATAATTATAAATTTTCTTTTTATAGATGATTCTAAGTTAGAGAAAATCTCTCTTGTAATAAGTTTATTATCAACTCTTGGAAAATCAATAACACCAGTTTGCCAGTGTGGATTTTGTGTAATTACTTCTTTCATAAAGTCCATTTTGTGAAACACCTAATTTCATATAATGGGAAATATTTATAAACCTGTTGTTTACGTTAATCAAAATTCATCCAATCTCCTTTGTTTCCTATCCTTTGCAATTTTTTCCTTCCTGTCCTCAGCCAATATTAAATCGCCAAAAACACCATCATAACCAGGTCGCCAGCTAACTTCGCCTTTGTTTACCCTTATCAGTGCATCAGCAATTTCCTTGCTTGTCGCTAAACGTAACTGCTCTTCGCTAGCTTCGTAAACAGCAAATTCATTGCCAAAATACTGAATCAGCTTATTATACTGGTCAAATACCAAACGCGAGGTTTCCGGTCTTTTTATTACCTTTGATATAACTGTTTTAAGCGGAACAATATGCTGGAATGGCACTGTATTTTCAGGTTTAAAGCCATATTTACGATCAGCTAATTCATAAATACGATTAAGCACGCCAACAGTTAATTTTCTTTTGCAGCTTGGACAAAGATTACTATATTTTTTTGTTTCACTTGGTGCCAAAAGCACCTTGCAATTACGATGACCATCATAATGGTATTTCCCTTCTTCTGGATAAAACTCATATGTTTTTACAAATCCTTTACGTGTTTTTATTGCGTTCATTAGTGACTTATAACTTAATTCTTCCAAATCAAATACATTCGCTTCTCTGCCTAGTTTGTCCAAGCTGTGCGCATCGCTATTTGAAACTAATGTATATTTGTCTAATTTCGAAAGCATCCAATTGAGGGCCGGGTCGCTACTTAATCCAGTTTCCAATGCAAAAATATTTTTTGCCTGATCTTCAAATGCTTCTTCAACACTATCTACGCCAGACTGCGAACCAAAAACCCCAAAGAACGGAGTCCAAGCGTGTGCAGGTATTATTACAATCTCTTTAGAAATTTCAAAAAGCATTTCAGCAAATTCAGGTGATTTTATCCCGAGTATCGGTCTGCCATCAGATTTTAGATTACCTCGTTTGCCAAGCACATCATTTATCTGTTCTGCAACTGCAAAATTAGGTGCTAGAACAATATGATGCATTTTATTCGCATGTTTCTTTCCAGAGTAGATCAATGAAATTTCAACCGATAAAATAAAATCAATTCCTTTATAAGGAAATAGCCCGCCTTTCTCTTCAGTTAGCTTTTGCTTAAGTTCTTGAAAATAAGTAGGATGTGTAAAATCCCCAGTAGCCATTACATTAATGCCTTTAATCTTCGCACCTTCTGCTAATCCATCTGGTTCGCACTGCGGGCTAGTTGCGCGTGCATACTTGCTGTGCAAGTGAAAATCAGCAACAATTTGCATCACTATCACGAATTTTAATCATTCCATGTATTTCTTGGCAAAATTATCAACTTTAATGAATTTTCCTTTTTTCATTATTTTATCTATTTTTCTTTCGTATTCAGGTTTAAGTTCTGGTTCAAGAACCTGCTCTTCGTAAAATTTAGCAACAATCATTCAAATTCCTAAAGTTAGTTTTATAAGTGCCCTTTCAAGTGCGGTTACAAGTATATAGAATATAGCAATAAAACAAAGTAAACCAATTATTGCAGTCCATCTTGAAAGACCATGCAAAACCCTCATTACATTATAAATAGCGTATAGGGTAAGACTCAAAATTATAAGTGCCAGGATACCAATAAAAAAGTCTGGTTGTGTGGATCTGTAAAAAATGAAAATAATGGTGTATAATAACATTGAAGCAAGAATAAATGATGAATATAATACGGAAAGAACATATGCATGACTATTAAAGCTGACCTTCCCGCCAAGCATTTTAACTAGAAAATAAAAAGAATACGCCACTAAGTAAAAAAATGCTATCCCAATAAAAAAATTTAATATAATAAATGGGATTGATAGTGTTCTTTCTAATATAATCAAAAGCTGTGATGCAGCTTCAGCCTGTGTTGGGTCAGCGAGCAGGGTTGTTTGGATATAATTTTGCAGCGCGGTATTCTGTATAATAGATATTATCATTGTTACCATTGTTGCAATGGCCACATTGTAAAGAGATGGCTTTAAACCATGAGTGTCCCTACTTTTATTAATAAATTCCTTAGATTTCTTAGGATTCAGTATATCTATATAAGGAGATATTTTATTTAAGAATGACATGTGATAACCTTTTATTTACTTATGAAAAATATAGAATAAGAAAGCATATAAAGGTGAGTTCTTGTCATTTAATGCTGAAAAATTTATTGAAGAAGCAAAGCGATACATAAAAGATACAGTTGGCAAGGAAAAAGCAATAATTGCGCTATCAGGTGGAGTTGATAGTTTTACTGCTGCAGCGCTGGCTGCGCATGCAACTCCTAATTTATTTGCTATTTTTGTTGATACTGGCTTAATGCGGAAAGGTGAGCGCGCAAAGGTATGTGAGGCAGCTAAAAAAGTAGACATTAATCTAAAAGTAATAGATGCAGGGAAAAAATTTCTCACATCGCTACGTAATGTAACTGACCCAGAGCAAAAGAGAAAAATAATTGGCGAACTGTTTATACGTATTTTTGAAGAAGAGGCGAAAAAAGATAATGTAGCGTATCTAATTCAAGGAACAATTGCACCAGACTGGATAGAAAGCGGTGGCGGTACGCGCGATAAAATAAAAAGCCATCATAATGTTGGTGGCCTACCTGAGAAAATGCATCTAAAGCTTTGCGAGCCTTTGCGCGAGATTTATAAGCATGAGGTGCGCGAGGTTGCAAAAAAACTTGGTTTGCCTGATTATATATATTCACGCCAGCCATTTCCTGGCCCAGCATTAGCAGTGCGCATTGTCGGTGAGATTACAGAAGAAAAGATAAAAATTTTACAAGATGCTGGTGAAATTGCTGAAGAAGAGATTGAAAGCGCAGCTAAGCGTAATGAAATCGAGCTTCCGTGGCAATACTTCGCTGCATTGCTACCTACAAAAGCAGTTGGCGTGCGCGGCGATGAACGCGCTTACCAATACATAGTTGTAATTCGCGCAGTGCGCAGCTTAGATGGCATGACTGCTAATTTCTCGCAAATTGACTGGAAGGTTTTGCAGAAAATATCAACTAGGATTACAAATGAGATAAGAGAGGTTGGTCGTGTGGTTTATGATATAACAAATAAGCCGCCAGGAACTATAGAATTCGAGTGATCAAATCTCTTTTTGCTTTGGTTTTGGTGCGAGGTCTTTGAATAAATCAGAAAAAGCGCCAGCGAGTCTATCCATTGCACGTTCATCAAATCTAACACCAGCTCCATAAGCAGTACCAGTTTCTGTATTGAATCTTCCAAGAGCAATCTGGACATTCTCTGTTATTCTAAGTTGAAGCCCGCCTTTCGCTGTACCCATTGGCCCAACAAAACATCCTTCAGAATTACAATTAAATAAATTTGTTCTAAGATTAGCAAAGAAATTATTTTCCACAGGGCCTAAAACAAGAGACGGTACAAATGCTGCTTTTCTTTCTTCTTCCTTTGGTTTAAACGCAAGTTGATAAACAAACATAATCCCACTTATATACATTTTTGGCAAATTTATTTTATATAGTAGAGTTTATAAGCGTTGTGCTAATTTAAAAACGCTTCTAGACTAAATATTTTTTATGGCAGAATATACTTTGGAACAGGCAAAGAGCCTATTAAACGCAGAGCAGTTCAAAGAGGCAGCCACAGCTCTTAACACGCTTATTGGCAAGAATAAAAACAATGATGAGTTATGGTATCTGCGCGGGCTCGTTTCTTTAAAACTAAAAAATTACGACACAGCACACGAATACTTTGAGCATGCGTTATGGATAAGCCAAAAGCCAGCATATTATAAGATAAAAGGTATGGCGCACATGGAAATGTACGATTTCGAACAGGCTGTCGAACAGCTAGAAAAAGCAGCAGAGCTTGATAAAAAGGATGTAAGCACATTTTTCTATATTGCAATCTGTTATATGTTTCTTAATAATCCATTGGGAAAAGAATACCTACAGAGAGCTTATTTTTTAGATAAAAAGAAGGCAAAACAACTAATAAAAAATTTCTATTCAATATTCTTTAAGGAAGAAAAATTATTGAACAGCAAGATAAAGAAAGCATTGGAAAGCAAGATAGATAGTATTCCTACTTAGCTATTCAATTTCTTATTCAGTTCCTCAATCCATAATTTCTCATTAATTGGATTTATGTTAATTTTTTCTATCAGGTTTTGCATGAACATATTTGCAGTTTTATCGCGCCACGTTGGCCTTTGCTTTTTTATCTTTAACAAATATTCATAATTAGCAAGTAATACATGCTCGCATTTTCTTTCCATCTTTTTTCTTTCTTTTGTCACTAACTTTAGTTTTTTCTCTGCATCGCTTCTTGCATATATATTTTTTCCTTTTAATCGTTCTATTTCTAGTTTAATTTCTGCCTCTTGCTCTCTGATTTTTTTTAGTTTTTCAAATAATCTGTTCAAAACACTTATTATAAAAGGTTCATTAATAATCAACAACCATCCTTTTCTTCTTAATTCCTTATTCTTATTTTTTATTATTCCTCGAACCTCATCCCTATCCATCTTATCGGCTATTTGGTCCTTTAAAATAGGCCATGTTGCTTCCATTGATTTTTTATCTACTTTTCCTACCCATTTTTTCAAAAACTCCTTTGCTTCTCTCAATTGCTTTCGCTGTTCTTTTATTTTTAATAATTCAACCTGACAGGTTGCAGCATCCAATTTTTTAAATTCAAAGAGCCATTCTATTCTGTTAATTACTCTTGATAGATATTGATCTTCTTTTAAAACCTGGAAAAAGCCTGGGAAATGCCTTTTCAGTAAAACAAATTCTTGCATGTGAGCATATACCTTGCTAAGAATCTTAGCCTGATTTTTTCTAATCTCTTTTTTTAATTCTTCCATTTGCTCTCTTATATCTCGGTCCATAAACATTCTATACTGATTAGCCATGCCTAGTAGCCTCTGCTCTAGTGCACGTAAGTCTGCAGCAGATTGTTCTAAATATTCAATTAGCATAGTATTCACTGTTTTGAGTTCTGAGTTTTGGGTTATGAGTTAAATTTATTATATTCTTCTTGCATTATTTTTGCATCCACATCTGGCCACGGGCTTTCACTAATTATTGTTCCAGCATATGAATTCTCTGCAATAACCTTCATTAATGGTTTATAAGGCGGATCATTATTTGTTCCCAAAGCAACATGGTTGCGCTCGCCCTTTTCACTATACTCAACCTCTTGAAACTGGAAATGAAAATGCCTAACATAATCACCTAATTCTTTTTCCAAAATTGCAAATAGTTTTCGATAATCATTTTCGTTCTTTAATGGAAAATCTCCGCGTGCAACAAGGTGCGAGCAATCTATTACTGGTTTTATCATATCTATTTCATTAGCTAATTTTAATATCTCTTCAAAGCCTCCGAATTGGGATTTTTTCCCTACGTTTTCAGCACCCAGGTAACATTTTATTTTTTCTTGCCTTAGCTGCTGTGCAACTTCTTGAAATCTTTTTTTTGCAAGGTTATATGCATCCTCTTTGCTTTTACCTTGGTAAAATCCAGGATGAATCGCAGTTATACTTCCACCAGCTAAAAATGTTGCACGGCTAGCCTCGTATATATGCCTTAATGAATTCTTTACTGTTTTTTCTTCGCTAGAGCAGAGATTTATAAAATAAGGCGCGTGCGAGCTAAGTGAGATATCCAGTTTAGTTGCAGTTTTTTTTATTTCTGCAGCCATTTCATCGCGCATGCGTACACCGCGTACAAATGACATCTCCATTGCTTTTAGGCCGAGTTCTGCGCAGCATTGCACGCCATCAAGCGTGCTAGTGCCTTTACATTGCATAGGTATTCCAGCAGGACCAAAACGAACAAGCATTATCATCCCATTCTCTGATAGACAGTTGCATAATGGGGTCTGCCGCCATCGTCTATAATCGCCCTAAAAACAGCCTCGAATCCGTCGAATTGCTCTTGCCCGCTAAAATCTACCAATACAAGTTTTGCGCTTCGAAAATCATCGCTTTCCATTAGCCTAACTAACTCTGCTAAAGGCCTACGATTTATAAAATGATAAATTAAATTTATATCCCTAATATCTAGGCCATAACTTTCAGCATGTGTAAAATCATCACGTACCATTCTTATTCCAGAAGGTATGCGACCATCAAAAAATTGAAGCAATCTTCTTCTGCCCATTTCAAATACTTTTGTATCAAGCTCTATACCTACACATCTTCTGAATCCATGAGAAAATGCTGCTGCAATAACGCGTCCATCTCCAGAACCAGCATCAACAAACACACCTCGGTTTCCAAATTGTACTACTAATAAATCTAATATTTTATCTAGTATCGCGTGTGGTATAGGCATATAGCATCCACCCATTGTATCTATTCTTGGTGGTTTCTCAGAAAAAATTCGTCTTCTTCTCTCTAGCTCATGGTTAATCTCTGATTGTCCATTGCTTCTACTTGCACTTGTGTGTTGCCTCATCACAAACTTCCCCGCTTACGCAATCACGATCACTAGAACAAGATCCTACCTTTGCCTTGCATGTATGTGTTACACCATTACATATCTCCCAGTTTCCACAATCAGTATTGCTTGAACAGAATCCACGCCTTGCTTTGCAGCGATGATTTCCTTTCCCATCGCAGTATTCCCATTCGGCGCATTGGTTGTCAAGATCACAATAACCTTGTTGTGCTACGCATTGTTTGTTTTCTAGATCGCATCTTTGCCATTTACTGCAATCCCCGTCGTTTCCGCAGAAATCTTTCTTAGGTTTGCATCTGTTTGTTTTTGCATCACATATCTGCCATGTTTCGCAATTGCCATCATCGCTGCACCTACCTTCAAGCGGAACGCATTTCTTTAAATCTATATTGCATCTTTCGTATCCTTGGCAATCTAGATTAGTATTACATAAACCCGGTTTTGGTCCGCATTTATGCATTGTTGGATTACAATATTCAAAATTTGGATCGCATTGGTCATTACTTGCGCAAAATCCTTGTCCTGCTATGCACGTATTATTTACACCACCACAAATCTGCCAGCTTTCACAATCGCTTGTTACGCGGCATTTGTCTGGTTTATAATCACACAAATGGTTATTAGAATTGCATAATAAGAGTGTGTCATTACAATCTGCTTCTTTATCGCAGAAGCCAACCTTTGTTTGGCATGCTTTTTTATCTATATTACAAAATTGCCATGATTTGCATTGCTTGTCAGTGGTGCAACTTGTTGCTCCGCCACCGCCTCCACCACATCCAAAGGCGAAAAGCAAGAATACAAATCCAAATACTAATAATAATCGAGAATGCATAATATCAAATAATTACTTGTTGTCATAGTTTTTTAAGTATATCTAAGAGATCCGAAAAATCATTAATTCCATTGTTGCCTCGCTTTATTGCATGCATGCCCGTCGCCTTAGCTGGAACTATATCCTTATCTTCTTTATCCCCAATCATAACACATTCATTTGGCTTTATTTTTAGGTTTGATAAAACTTTATCAAAGAATTCTTTGCTTTTTTCTTTTCCTATTTCTTCTGAAACAAAAACATCCTCGAAATAAAGTGCAATGCCCAGGCGAATCAGCTTATCCCATTGTTTTATTGTATTTCCGTTGGTTGCTACATATAATTTATATCCATGTTCACGCAATGCCAAAAGCACGCGTGGTACCTCTGGATAAGGTAGTATGCTTGTTTTTGTATTATGATATGCTGCAACTGCTGCTGCAATAAATCTTTCTGGTCGCTGGACTTTTAATTCTCTTAGTAATTCATTAAAATGCTGATCAGAATTTGAGCCAAGCCTTTCTATTATTTTTAGCAATTTTGTATATAACTCATCTGCATTAAACTGCAAGCCAAGTTCAATCATTGCGCGTATTGCATTTTTGCGAGCGAGCTGTGCAAATTCGCTAGTAGGAAAAAGTGTATTATCTATATCAAAGAAGATGTATTTTATCATAAATAGATGTTAACATGGAACTTATTTAAGTTTTGGTTGTAGTGTTACACCTACTTCTTCAGCTGGTTTTGGAAATCTTAATGGTGCAAGTGCCCTTTCAAATTCTGCCTGGAATCTATCGGGTAGTTCTGCACCATTTAATTCAGCAGTAGCATTCTTTGCTTTTCCATTTGTTCCTATTGTAAATCTAATAGTAATGCTCGTTGCATCTCCGAATTTTCCATCATTTCTATATCTAGTTAATAAAAGAGCCAATGGTCTTTCATAAACTGGTTTTGCTTGATTGGTACGATAATCATTTGCATTAAATGGCGCTGGTGGTGCTACTTCTTCAGGTGGTTTTGGCCTCTCAACCCTATCTGGTTTAGCCCTTGGCTGTGTTGCTTTTGGTTTTTTGTCTGGTTCTATATTCCAAGGTTGTAATGGAATTAGTACACCTAATTCGCTAAGGCGTCTATCCAACCCAGCAACATCTTCTCTATCCTTTCGCGTTTTTGCCTTACCTGCTAGTTCATTTCTTAATCTATTGGCATTAGCAGCATCTTTTTTATCTAAATAAGCGTGCGCTGCCTCAAGTTTTTTACCCATATTTTCTAAGTATTCTGGGCTTTTCTTTAATGTTTCTAGTATAATCTCTAATCCTGCTGCTTTTCCTTCATCACCTATTGCTCTGTAAGTGCTAACTGCTTTTTCCAACATACTAGCCTTAACCGTAAGATTTGCTTCTGCTTGTGCTTCATCTGCGTATTTATCAGCGCATATTTTTGCATTTGCTTTATCAACTAGTGTACCTGCAGCGTACCATCGTGTTGCTGCTGTTGCAAGATCCCCATTCTTTTCTGCATTGCTTGCTTGTAAGCGAAACTCTGCTGCTTGTCTGGCAGTTGGTCCACCCATATCTTCTATTGTTGCTGGTTGAATTGGAATTGTTGGTATCCCTAATCTTCTAAATTTTTCATATATCTCATTTGCTCGTTTATCTCCATTTTCAGCTAGTTTATCTGCTAATCTTTTTGCATTTGAGATATCATTAGCTTCAATGTAAACAATGGCAGCCTCGTATAATTTACCTTCTGATTCTAGTTTTTCTACATGATCTTTAGCAGTTTCTCTTGCTTGCTGTCCATTATCTTCTGTTACTACAACTGCTTGTGGCGCTGCAATTCTATCTGGTGCTGGTTTACGCATTGCAGCAATACTTAGTAATCCGAGGCTTAGAAATATCGCATTAGTAGCAACTAACACTCCACGTGCTCTGGTTGGTAAATATGAAACTTGTTTAGGCAGCTTCATCAGTATCACCTTTTCCTTTTCCTGGTTTGTGTTTTTCGTTATAGTTTCTTTTTCCTATTCGTAATACTATTGCAGGTATAGCACTACCTAATAATGCAAGTCCAATGCCCACAACTGGATTTATTGTTGTTGCGAATGCACTTCCTGCTAATACGCTTGCTTCAGTTGCATATGCTGCCCATGCTGCAGGCTTGTTATAAAAGCTTCCACCTGCATTCTCTCTTGTTAATCGTTTTTCTATCTTATCAATTGCTTTATCAATTTCATAAGCTAGCGCCATGTGATGTGTTTTTACTTCGGGTAATGCTTTAATTGCATCCAAGTCGCCTATTACACCAATAGTTTTTATCATTTCAAAGGCAACAGGTCCAATGCGCTCTTCAACTGCAGTTTTTAATAGCATGTTTTGAATTGCCGCTCTCCATCCTTCTGGAACTTTTTTTGCTATTTTTCTAAATTCCTTTGCTGCCTGAGCTCGCGTTTCATTATTTGAAGAATTAATATGTTCTGTAGCGCTTGGCAATTCAATAAGTAGCTCTTTATTTCCTTGTTCCATTGCTATCCCCAATGCTTGCATTAGAATGTTTTTTCTTTCAACTAATGAAGGACCTTGATCATATGCAGGGTTAACTGTCTTTGCCCATGCATTTACATTTCTTTTTAAGATATTCTCCCTATTTGCTTTTTCTCTTTCCTTCTTAGGCAGATATCTTTCAAAAAGGTGTACTAATTCTCCTTCATAAACAGTTGCTAGGAATTCATTTGCTTTATCCTTTATACCTTGGCTTATTGCATTTTCTGATACTTTCTCAAGATGGACAAGGATAATCTCTTTTCCGTTAACATTTCTTACATCAGTAAATAATCTTTCTAATTTTTCATATGCGTAATCATATTCCATTGCTATTCCTGCTAGCGCTCTAGAAAAAACATCAAGCTCAGTAGTTTCAGTTTCTCTGAAACTCCTGCAACTTTCATATATGTTTTCAACTATTTTTGGTCTTTTTCCCTCTTTGTTAACAGTTGCATTTACTGCAATATCTGTAAAAACATAAGCTAAGTGATCTAATATGGCTCTTTCTATAGTAAATCCATTCTTGATTCGATCTAGATTTGTTAAACCTTCTTCGAACATAACGCTATCGCATTTTTTCAGAACCGCTCCTATTGCGGATATTGCATTTACCTTAGTATCTTCATTAGAATGTCTATCTGCAATTGCAAATAGGCTTCTAAGTGCACTGTATCTAAGTTCTTCTGCAACATGTTTGTTTGTAGCAACATCTGCCAAATATTCTGTATTAACCTCTCTTGCAGCCTGTTGAATATCCTCTTGTGTTACTAATTTTGCAGAAATTAATGCTGCTTCCCCAGGAGGGAAGTCAAGTAAAATTTTATTTAAATATGGTCTAACTGCACCAGGATAGCGCTGATTCAATTCTCGTAATCTTGCAGTGCCATGTTTGAATCTTGCTTCATCACGTGATTTTATATCTGCTTCTACTCTAGCCATAGTTGTTTCAAGAACTCTGCCAAATGCTGCCTCTGCATTATCACTGGTTACTGGTGTTGCATATTCTGATTTTGAAATTGCGTGTAATTTTTCAAGTGCTTCTAACCTTTCCAATGTTTCTATAGCTAAACGATTTGTTCTTTGGGATATGCAATCATAATAGTCTCTGCCAGCAAATGTTGCAATATGATCAAGTGCATCAGCATTCCCATCTTTATATTGTTGCTCTAGTCCTGTAAGTTTTGCTGCATCCACTTCATCTAGTTTTTCCTCTACATTTTCATATTGTTGCCCATCAGTTCCCCATAATGGCTGCGCACAATTTACAAGTGCATCACGATCTTTTCTTCTTGCGAGTAAATTAAGAATTGCTGTTTGCTCTTCAGTGCTTGCAGTTCCGAATCTTCTAACTAATGGGCCAGAACCTGAACGCGCATATTCGTCTTCTAATCCAACAGCTGAAAATTCTCCAGCCTCTGTCCTTGGAGGTATCATGCCTGGTAAAGCTACTGGTTGCCAAGGCGGAGGTCGCGGCATAACTGAAGGTGGAGGAGGCAGCCGCTCTTCTGCTGGTCTTGGACCTGACCCAAACGTTGGCCCTCTTTCAACTACTGGAGCCAGTGATGGAACTTCTGCTTCTGGTACACCTATTTTTCTTCTTATTCTTTCTGCATCATCATTTTTTCCTAATCGTTCATAAAGATCTGCTGCTTCTGCTAAAAATTCTTCTCCTTCTAATTGTCTGGCTAATCTTCCAGCTTCATAATCATCGCGAGAAGTATCTTGTGCTAAAAATTCTAATGCTCTTCTATAAGTAGGATTATCTGAAATTGCTGGTACTTTAGCCTCTGGTATATTTCTTCTTATTCTTTCTGCATCATCATTTTTTCCTAATCGTTCACAAATATCAGCTGCTTCAGCAAAATGTCCTTCTCTTTCTAATCTTATCGCGCGAGTTTCTGCTCTTGCATCACCTTGCGTAGTATCTTGTGCTAATAAATCTAATGCCTCTCGATAAATTGGATTATCAGAAATTGCAGGTCTTAATCGTGCTGGTGTTTCTTCTGCGGGCGCTTCATCTAGAATATCTACTGCTTCTAATTCTTGTGTGACTCTTGGAGCACTTGGAACTGCTGATAATCTTGTATGTGCTTCTCTTGCCAAACGTGCTAGTTCTGATCTAGGTGGATCATGTTTACTATGAGTGCGTGCAATACGCTCTAGTTCATAGACTATGTCTTCTTTTGATACATTAGCGTTTGCCAATCGTTCTAATGCAGATATTGCTTCTTTAGCATTATCTTCTGATAATGGGAACGGACTCATTCTTGCACTATTTGCTAGATCAACGAATGCATTCGTATTGCCTTCCTGTGCACGTTCCTCAGCATTTTTTATTCCTTCAAGATCAATCTTTGCTATAGCTGCAGTTACTGTTTCTTCTAAAGCGCCAAAGGTTTTCATATATATATCTTTAAGCGCATCACGATCTTTTTCCCCAGCAAGAAATTCTACTACTTCTCTTTTTCTTGCTTCTGAAGTTTCATCTTTTAAACATAAATCAACTAATGCATTTGCGCCTTCCATTTGATAGATATTGGAAACTGAAGTTATTTCTAAATAAGCAGCCCTTGCATATTCTGCAAGCCCGTCATTTTTCCCTTTGTGATATTCAGAAACCTCAAGTAATATTGCATCAGTATCTAAGAATGATGCTTCCAATCCCTTTATTTTATCTATTGCTAGTTTTGCATCAGCTTCGCCCTGGCCCTCAATCTCCATTTGCGCATATACAACTAATGTATTCAAGTCTTCTGCCTTTGCGATAACGTTTGCATGTGTTTCTCTTCTTGCTTCTGCACCAGCTAATACTAATCCTGCTAGTTCTCCACCAACTCTTTCTAAATTACTAATTGCCCATTCAACATGTGCACGTTCAGTTATATCTAAACCATTAAAGCTCGGATCTGACCTAACCTTTCTTAATTCTCTAAGTGCAACATCCATTGGAGTATTTTCCTTAAGTGCTTTTATGGCTGCAAGTGCTACTGCAACTTCTCTTGGCCTTGCTTCTCCAAGAATAATCGAAGATAATGCGCTAAATGTTCCACGTTCAACTGCTTCTCTTACATTTTCTTCAGTATAATGGGTTGCCTTAACTATATTTTCCATTGCATCTGCAATTGCTCGAACAACAACTGAATTTCTATTCATCGTTATTTGACTATTCATTCTAAGCCTTCTTAATGATCTTAAGGCTTCCATTTCGCCTGATTTACCAATGTCTTCAAGTGCATGAACTGCTTCTAATGCTATTGCATCTGTAATAGTTTTATATTCTCTAACAAGACCTTCTAATTGTTCCAAATCCTTTTTTCCAAAAGCCCTTTGAACCTCTGGATATCTGTATTTTGGTGATGTATCCTCTGATGGAGGTACAAGTGCTCTTAATTCCCCTCTTGCAGTAAGAATACTATCAAGTACATTTTGCTCTAAATTAATGTAACGCGCATCTACAACAAGCGCACGAAAAAATTCTAATGCCTGTTTTGGTGGTGGGTTTGTTTTTAATGCCTCAATTGCTGCTAATGCAGTTTGTTCGCTGCGATTTTCTTTGTCAAGAATTATTTCTTGCAATAAGGTTGCGTTTTTTTCGCTTACAGCTAGAGCAATATCGTCATTAGTATATTTGTAAGTTGGTGCTTTAGCAGCTTTCAATTCTCCTAATGCACGCTTTACTGCGACTTCCAAAGAAGTAAAGCGTGGATCTGTTTCAATTTGATCTATTAAAACTAGTATAATACCTTTATCGAACTTTCCTATTTTTTCAACAGCCCTTAATGCTGTTCCCAAATTGCGATCATTTATATCTAGGATTATTGCCTTTAGTAATTCAGTTGAGAGTGTATCAGCACTTTTTTCATTATATCTATAAGTTGGTGCTAATTCAGTTACTGCTGTAGGAACTGGCTGTAGTGCTGGGGCGCTAGCAGGTGGTTTAACATCTGCAGCTGGTTCTGGAGCAGGCTTTGCTGCTGCTATTTCTCCGCCTTTTCCTGCAAGTCTTCTAAGTTTTGCAAGTGGGTCTTCAGTTTGCGCAGCGCGAAGCTGCCTTAATCTTGCAATTGGATCTTCTGCCATGGGAATTCCTCATACTACTTCTTCTTACGGCCATTTTTTGGCAATGCAGCAAGCGCCTCTTCTATATCACTGTATACAGTAACTGCATCTCTGAGAATAACTCGTGTTTGACTTCCTGCTGCATCTTCCTCTCTTAGTTTTCCTCTTAAAAATTCTAGTTCTGCCCTTACTTGCGCTGTTAAATCCTTTGATAATAGCTTACTAAAGTTTATTGTTAAGCGTACAAGTGGTTTTGCATTTATTAGCTGGAATGCATTTTTATCCAAAAATCCTGCTGCGTGTGTGCTTCTTAATTTTTCTAATACCTGTCTGCAAATTGCTTCTGCGTTTTCATTTTTTGCATAACCTATTTTTTCTAATGCACTAATTGCCTTACCGGATATCATTGCCTCATTTCCTTGCAATGCCTTTCCTCTTTCGTCACTTGGTCTAAATACTGCTGCATAAACAACCCAGTCTAATAAATCTGGAATTGATTCTACTGCTAAATACTCGCCAGCAACATCTATAGCACGCTGAAGTTCACTTGGATCTGATTTATCCTTTAATCTAACGAGCAATGCATCTGCATCATATGTTGAAGCTGGAACTTCTGTACGTGCAGCTTCAGTGACAACAGCTCTTGTTACAACTGTTCTTTCAGGTGTTAATCTTTCAATTGCCTCTCTTGCTAATAGCTCAAGTTCTGGATAACCCTGTTGTTCAAGATTATTTGCGACAATACCTAATGCATCTGCTTCTTTTTGCTCTTCTAATGCGGCCATTGCTAATCTTGCACTATCTTGAGTTTGTTCTTCAACAAGCATTGAACCATAATGTACAAGTACGGTATGACCAGATAAATCACCACTCGCTATTTTTTGTTTTGCTTCTGCAATGAGATCTCTATCAAATTTATCAAGAGCAGCCCTTACGCTTTGTTTGTCATCTCTCTCTACTCTCCTATAAATATCTAAAATTGGTGTTCTTAGTCTCTCTTCTAAAAATAAATTCAAAATTTCTCCTTTTCTCTCTGGCGCTGTATCTGATTGTAAGAACATATCAATTAGCGCTTGATCGCCAATTAATGTTAGTTGATCTTTTAAAGAAGCAACCCTTCCAAACGCTGCACTTGCTTGATCTGCAAGCTCCACATCTGTGCTTCTTTGTCTAACGCTAAATAAAACATCTGTTGCTTTTAATCGCTCTAATGCATCTATTGCTAGTTTTGCATCATCTCTATTTTGTCCACTTATTAGTACAAGTGCATATGAATGAAGCCTTGCTAAATCTCTGCTCTCTTCTGCTTCTCTTATTGTAGCTTCATGTATGCTAGGAGCTGGTTCCATATGTGCTATTTCATCTGCACTGGGACCAGGTCCTGCTGCTTTAACTACAACTGCCTCACCAATTTTCGGTTCTTCACCGCCCTTTTCACCAACAATTGGTCTTGGTAAAACCGGAGCAGCTTGTTCTGAAACTACAACCTCTGTTGGTTTTAATTTAGCCGCATGGACTGCTGCGATCACGCCAGCTAAGCCATCGCCCAATGCTGCTTTTAATTCTCGCATCTGGCTAAGCATTAACGTTACTGCGCCATCAACATGGTCTTTTAAGCCTGCAACTTGCGCATCAACATGTGCTTTGACTGCAGCAACATCCTCGCCACCTTGTCTTACTGATAATTCAACTTGTCTTCCTAGTGTCACAACTTCATCAAGAACTGCTCTAGACTCTGATAATACTCTGCCTGAGACTGTTTCAACATTAACAACAGTGCGTTCAATTCTGCCTAATGCCTCTGTATGAACAGCTAATGTTACTGCTTGTGCTTCCAATGATCGATTAATGCTATCAAGTCTTTCCAATCCAGCATCAACCTTATCTGATGTGCTGACCAATGCGCCAATTAATAGGTTTACTTTTCCATTGTCTGCATCAGTGAACTCGCTTAAAACAGCCTTAACATCTGCTTGTACTGCTTGAACTGCTGCAAGTGCTCTTGCAATTTCTGCATTTGTTTCACCAGCTTTTCTTTCTACTGCACCCATAACTGCAGCCTGTGCTTGATCAACATTTGCTTTTAATCGTGCCTCGCCTTCTACAACAGCAGTTTTACTATCTCCAACAGCAGCATTAATTCTTCCCTCACTTGCACTAATCGATTCTGCATTAGCCCTAGCTGCAGCTTCAAAAGAACTTGTTACTGCCCTTTCTAAACCAGCTTGCACTTCGCTAATGCGTGTTGCTAATCCACCTAATTGTTCACTGAGTGCACTATTGCCACTAGAAACTTCAGATTTTAATGCATCCAATGCATCTTTTGCTGCGCCTAAATTTCTTGCAAGCCCACCCATTTCTCCTGTAAAAGAAGTCATTAATCTTGCGACTGCTGCACCTTCTTCGCGCACAGCGTCATGAACAGCAGCTACGCTTTCATGTAATACATCAACACCTTGACCTAAAACTCTTCCCAATGGACCTCCAGCTTCTTGGCCTTTTTCAGCAAAACTAAAAGCCAATTGTTTTGGTCCTTTTTGAACACCTGCTCTGTCTCCCATATAAAATACACCTCTCGATCGATAGTGTTAGTTGTTTTTAATTAAGATTAATTATGGTAGAATAAGTATTTAAATGTATCGTTTTGGTAAATGGCAGTGGATGGATAAATCACACCTTTGAAAATATACAATCAACCTTAATTATCATTTTTGATAAGTAAGGTTTACTGCAAAAGGCAATAGATAATAATCCAAAGCTGAAGGCCATCTTTATAGAATGGGTGTATTAAAAAGGAAATCAAAAGGTTCAACCGCACTGGCACTAGTAGGAAATTTTTCCTTGGCCAGCAGCCGCTGGCTTTAGAGGCACATGCAATGGCAAATTCAGCTTTCTTAGCACAGGTTGCAGCTACTGCTGCTGTAGCGCAGCTTGCACCAGTAGCAATAATAGACTCGGAGTCCACTAGGTTAGCAGAAAAAAGAGACAGATTATTTAATTTACCAATTAATTTTGTAATGCAGATTCCTGCTGGTGAAAGACATGAAGCAAATGAAAATTTGGCACGCGTTCATCGTATTGTTAATGCATTTGTTGAAGAAGGAGTTTTAGATAGAAAATTTAATATTCCAGGTAATCTTATTGGTAAAAACACAGATAGAACAGCAGCATCTATTGCTGCATTACAAAAGAACTTGGGTCCCGATTCCTATTACACAGAGCATAAGCATTTGGGGAAATTCGATGCAAAAACATTAGAGGCAGTTAAAGGATGGGTACGCAGAAAATTAGTTGAACAGGCTGCAGCAGCAGAAGCTGAGCAAGCAAGGGCATTAAAGGTAGATGCTGCAGAGCATTATCTAGCTGAAGGAAGTTTCTTTTTAGCTGCAAGCATTTATGTAGAGATTGGTGGTAAAAATGAAGCAAAAAATGCTGCAAGAGAAGCTGCAAAGCAAGAAAAGTTTGATGAGGCAATAAGAATTGCTAGTGAACTTCTAAAAGATAAAGATAT
>JAGVWJ010000062.1 GCA_018304385.1 Microcaldota archaeon | reverse complement strand
TCAACACGCTTTTGCCAGAAGTAATCATCATTATCAAGAATAATTTCTCCTGCTATCTGAGATATAAGGCTAACATTCCATGGCAACTTTATTTTATTCATATATCGAATTATCTCTTCATCTGCAATTGCATAACCTAAACGTATTGCAGCAGCTGAATAAATTTTAGAAAACGTTCTCATTATTACTACATTTTTATACTTAAGCAAGTCAAGGCAATTTTCTCCTGCAAATTCTGCATATGCTTCATCTATACAAACAATTCCTGTAGAATTTTTTACAATTCTTTCTATTAGTTTTTTGTCAAATGAATTGGCAGTTGGATTGTTTGGCCTGCAGATAAAGGTTATCTTTGCATTTTTGCTTTCCTTAACAAACTCATCCGTAAGCTCGAAATTTTCATCAAGTTTTATTGCCTTATCTTTTGCATCTACAACCTTTGCACAAATTTTATACATTGAAAAACTTGGAACCGGACGAACAATTTTTTCTCCTTTATTTACAAATGCCAGAACAAGATAATAAAGAAGTTCGTCTATGCCAGAGCCCACTATTATATTTTTAGATTTTACATTGAATTTCTTTGCAAGCCGCTCCCTTAATTGTTTGCTGGTGCCATCATAATATCTATTTAGAGAAGTACTGGTAATTCTTTTCGCTATCTCTTGTTTTATGAAATCTGGCAAATCATAAGGTGATTCGTTCTGATTTAGTTTATAGTTTGCTTCAACAATAGCTGGAGCTGGGTAATCTGCCATTGAAGATATACTGGCTCTTGCTAATTTCTCAATTTTCATATTTTTCACCTAATTTTAATCTGGTTTCTGCACTGCGAGCGTGCGCTTCGAGCTTTTCGACTCGTGCAAATGTCGCAGTTGTTTTTGCTAGTTGTGCTTGCGCTATTTTTGTCATTTGTTCGACAAGTTGGTATTTCATAAACGTGTAAACACTAACTCCTGAGGAGAATTTTGCAGCGCTTCCAGTAGGTAATATGTGGTTGCTTCCGCTCATGCCATAGTCTCCAAAAACTTCTCCTGTTTTTATGAAAACTGCGCCTGCATTTGTTATTCTTTTTGCAATCACGCTTGCATTTTTAGTAAAAATTTCTAAGTGCTCCGGTGCGTAGGTATTGACAAAACTTATAGCATCATCCATGTTATTTGCCACTAGAATTGCACTAAAATTTTCTAATGCAATAGATATCGACTCGTTATTTGGTAATATTGCAAACTGTGCCTCTAGTTCTTTTTTGACATCTTTCACTAATCGCTCGCTAGTTGTTATACAAATAGCAGAAGAATTTATTCCGTGCTCAGCCTGCGCAAGCATATCGCTTGCAATAAAACTAGCATTAGCTGTTTCATCAGCAATAATTACCACTTCACTTGGCCCTGCAAGTGTATCGATTTTAACTAAACCTTCGCCAACTACTAGTTGCTTTGCATAAGCAGTGTAAATATTGCCCGGGCCCGTGATTATATCTACCTTATCAAATAGTTCACAACCATAAGCCATAGCTGCGATTGCCTGCGCTCCGCCTATCTTATAAATATCCTTGACCCCACATTCATTCGCAACAACAAGTATTGACGGATCAATGTTGCCATCTTTTTGAGGTGGTGAGCATAAAACAATTTCCTTACAACCTGCTATTACTGCTGGTATAGCTGCCATTAGAACTGATGATGGTAAAGGTGCTTTGCCTGCTGGTGCGTAAATGCCTACTCGTTGTATTGGTAACCATCTAAGTGTTGTTTTACCCTCCTTTGATTTTAGAGTTACATCTTTGATTGCTCTTTTTTGCTTCAAGTGAAATAGTTTAACTCTCTTAACAGATTCGCGAATCGCGATTAATTGTTCTTTTGTGATTTTTGAATACGCTTGTTCGATCTCTCGTATTGTTACTTTGATTTCATTTTTCGCAATTCTTACTCCATCAAATTTCTGAGTATATTCTAAAATCGCATCTAGCTTGCGCTCTTTAACATTATTTATTATTTCTTTTACGCGTTCCTTTATTTCATCGCTAACACTACCGCGATTTAGGAATTTTTTAATGCCTACGTCACTTAGTTTGGAAACTAAGGGTAATTCATTTTTCATCAATAGCACCTCTATTAATGTATTTCCCATTTTTAGAAAAAGGAACCCCGTTCACGATATCGCTATCGCTAGCTTTTTTTAATTCGAGAATAACTTTGCCATCTTTTACTGAGCTTACGCTAATCAGAATTTTTCCATTAGTTTCTATTCCGAGTACTTCACGTATTTCTGATAGTAAGACTAGACGCGCCTTTGAATCAAGGCTAATAAGGAATTGCTTTGTGAAGCAGATCCCTTCCTATTTCCGTGAAGTAAACCCCTTTCCATTTTTTACACCTACAGATATTATACATTTCCCACTATATAAACATTTGCTTTTTTCAAATGTTTATAGACTTGAACGCAGTTCAAGCAGATTTAAGGCTTTCGGTTCGCTAGTGCCAATTAAAAATAGGATAATGATAGGTTAAATCTTCTTCTACCTGCCATTTACGATCGCATTTATTACAGATGCAAGAATACACAGTATTATTTTCATTAACGACCTCATTAATAATTTTGATGAAACCAATTTTTTCTTCATATCTTGGATGGAAAGATGTCTTTGAATAAATACCACAATTACATTCATGACCTTTTTTTCTCTCCTCTAATATCAAGATAGTATCGTCTATGCTTTTTCTATAATCCCTTAACCCTCCACGAGAAGGAAGATGTTTTCTTATATTAAGGATATCTTCAATGTATCTAAAATCTCCTTTTAATGCTAAAACCCTAGCTGCTTCCTGAACATGCAGGACATCTCCAGAAGCCAACAGTTCTAAAAGAATTTGAAATGATTCTGGATTTTTTGATAATGATAAAATTTGATACTCGCGATCAACTAAATACATGTCATTCATTATAAGTATTTCCTTTGCTTTTTTCTTAATATCAGCTGAAGCCATACATCTTATAAAGATTAAAACATATATTTATCTTTTACTATTTTATAGCCCCGTCGTCTAGTGGTCAAGGATAGTTATGGCGATTGTTATTTCCATAAACCCTTACATGAGGTTCTGGACCTTGTGACATCGGTTCGAATGAACTTTTTTAGGTAAAAAAGTTCACAAAAAACTGCTTCGTTAATAGAAGCTGCGGAATTCCGATCGGGGCTATATTTTTATTTACTATCGTTTAGAAAGAATGTGAGTGGTTGGTAAATCGGTGTTTTTTAAATGCAAATTGAAAATGAATCATGGGAAGACATAGCACATATGGCGCATGTCTTTCACATTGAACTAGAAAACGAGCATAACGGCACAAAAAAGCTTAAGAAAGAATTATGCTTCGTTAGGCATATCTTGCATGAGCACTTGTGCAACCAAGACCAGATTCAGAACTTTATTAATACTAATCTCTTTATAACAATGGTAAACACAGTAAATAAATTCGAAAAGGCATTTGACAAGCATAATATAAAAAGACGGGAATTTCTACTATTTTTAAGGGCTGTGTTGGATAAATTAAAAAAAGAAAAACTAAAGGCAGAGAAACCGTTAGAAAGAAAGGTTGAGTTTAAGAGAATGAAGAATTTATTGGAGAAAACCAGTGATGGTTTCGGACATATGGAGAATGGTCATGAAATTATATAGAGAACCTTTAGACATAGAAATTTTAGATAATCAACTTTTAGTAAATGGAAAAGAACATCAGCATAGCATTAGAACTATAGATCACATGGGGGAAGTTTTACAGCATCCAGCAAAAGACCATAATGCCCTTTATTATATGTATCGAGCTGTACATCAGTACAAGACTCTTAGATATGATATAACTCACCTTACTGCTAATCTAATTGGTGATGAATACACAAAAACATATGGGCATTATCACCCTGCTGCTCCTGACGGTGTTGTATATCCTGAGACATATCACGTTCTAAGTGGTAACGCTTTATTTTTATTACAGAAAAAAAATCCGGACGGAATCGAGGTCATATCAGTTAATGCAAAAGAAAAAGAAACTGTGATATTTCCTCCTGGGTATGGGCATGTCAGCATAAATCCTACTAACAAAGATTTAGTCCTTGCAAATATTGTTTCTAACAGTTTTGAAAGTGATTATTCAGATTATAAAAAATATCGCGGCGCGGCTTATTATTATACTACCAATGGATTCATAGAGAATAAAAATTATAAAATTAAAAAATTCGAGCAATTAAATGCTGATGAGATTAATAAGAGATTTGAATTTAGTTCTAAAGATTTGCTCTTAGAGTTTTATAGAGATCCGGATAAATTTGAGTTTTTGGAAAGACCAGGAATAAAATTTAGAAACTAATCATCTCTACCTTTTTCACTTTCCCGCTTGCAATTTGCTCATTACCGCCGCCATTTCCACCAAGTTTATCTAAAACTTTTTTTAGCAATTCATTCGCTTTATGTTTGCTAGCCTTACTGCAAGCACAAACTACACTTCCACTCTTATTCATTAAAACAGCAGCGCTATCTTGGCTTTCTGATACTTTAACTGCAAGTTTTCTAAGCGAAGCGTCATCTAAATCCAAAATCCTAACAATTACGCTACCTTTCGCATGCTCAATAATATCTTTTACCTCTTCTTTAACAAGCTCATCACTAAGAGATTCAATTTTCTTTCGCTGATCTTTCCATTCAGTAAAGAATCGTTCTACACTGCGCGGAAGCTCATTTTCGCTAACACTTAACTTACTGGCAGCATCACGTAATATTGCCTCTCGCTCTTGCACATACCTAATCGCAACATCCCCGCATTTATAGGTAAGTCGTTCAATTCCATCCTGAATGCTTTCGCGTTTGACAAGCTTAAAGCAACCAATCTCTGATGTACTCTTAAGCATATGATGCGTTCCGCCACACGCCTCGCTATCAACATCACCCATGCTAACAACGCGTAATTCTTTGCCTGGAACTGCACCACCTTGATAAAGTGTAAAACCATATGTCTGCTCTGCCTGCGTTCGTGGAAGCACTTCAATCTTAATAGGCATATTTGCTAAAATAAATTGATTAACCAAAAGCTCAATTCGATTAAGCTCTTCTTGAGTTATTTTCTTATAATGAGTAATATCTAGATGCGCACGATCTTGATCTTTGTGTGAACCACCTTGCCATGCATGCTTACCTAAAACTTGGCGACATGCAGCAGTAACCAGATGCGTTACGCTATGATGGCGCGTGATAATCTTTCTTCTTGCTAAATCAACCTTACAATGTACTTTTTGTCCTTTTTTAAACTGCTTCGTATCAGCAACTTCATGCAAAAGCACGCCTGATTCCTTTTGAGTATCTGTTACTTTTACGCCACTAATTTCGCCAATATCGCCAACTTGCCCACCACCTTCTGGGTAGAACGCAGATTTATCTAAAATAACAAATTTACCTTTGACATCAATTATTTTAGCTTCAAACTCGCCACTATTGTTATAATATAATACTTCTGTTTTTGGCAAACCAACAACATCTATTTTCTTTTCTTTTTTCTCTGCAACATCTTCTTCTTTTTCTTTGACTAGTTTGTAGAAGTTTCCTGGCATCTCTACTTCTATACCATTGTTTTTAGCAAGATCAATAATCGATTCTGGTGGAATACCATTGCTCTTGTATAGTGTAAGCAATTCGCTAGTGGATATCTTTTTTGCACGCTTTACTATATTGCCAACTATTTGCGTTGCCTTTTCTTTAGTTGTTGCATATTTCCTGCGCTCTTCATCAATTACAGCAAGTGTTGTTTCTACGCCATCCTGCAAATGAGGAAACATATATACTAAATGTTTGGCATGACCTAGTAAAATTTCTTCCATGTTTAAATTTAATTTAAACTCTTGCTCAAAACCAAATACGCGACGTAAAATCATTCTTAGATTATATCCACCGCCAGCATTGCTTGGAAGCATCCCATCAGTAACTGTAAATAATAAAGTAAGCAAGTGATCAGCGCTTGCATACAGGGCTTGCAATGGCTCTAGTTTTTTAAATAATTCTTCTTTACTAGTTCCTAACATTTTTGCAACCCGCACCTTTTCTGCTTCCAGGTCTCCAACTTCGTCCTCATTAAGAGAGCCAGAAATCTTTGCATATTTTAAGAATAAATTCTTATCAATTTCAACATCATTCATCTTTTTCATTTTTGTAATTACATCTCCAAAAACTAATTCATAGCTAGTTGGATCACCAGTTGTTATCCATGCTAGCCTAGATAGCCCAGCGCCCATATCTATTACTTTGGTTTTCAACTCGCGCGCACCAGTTTCCGTGACTTCATATTGCATGAAAACACAATTGCCTAATTCTAATCCGCGAACAAAATATTCCATGCTTGGACCAAAATTGCCGCCACCGTTCCAAACGTCTTCTATAAAGACTAGCTCGCTTTCTGGGATTCCTAACTGCTTCAGATAATTGATATCGTGTTCTATTGCTTCGTTTTTCCAATAAAATAGTCCTGTTTTTTGCGTATTAAATGAAAGTTGCCCGATCATTACAAAATTAGTATAGTGCCTGCCGCTAACACCAACATTGCTAATATCCCCAAAGCGAATACATGGCTGAGGAACAACTACTGGATTTGCTGGCGGTTCAAGCTCGCCATTAACTACATAAGGCTGAAAATCATTTATACTTGCAATTGTAAAATATAGATCATCGCGCCATCTTGCAACTGTTGGATACGGTTTGACATAACCATGCTTGTGAGAAGTAAAATATTTTTCAATTACTTTCCATGTATCTACATAACCTAGTTTCTTTTTGACAGGAGTATTGCCAATAAACTGATAGCCGATACAGCCAGGGTCTCCACAAAGCTTGCGCTCTTCTATACTCCAGAAGTTGCGGCTGCATTTTTCACATTTTCTTCGTTTAAAGCCACGCTTCTCTAGGCATTCCAGTTTGTAATGTTTTTGCCATTCGCGTGCAAATTGCGCTCTAAGTTCATCTTTGTTAACTTCCATAAATGTCACTTGATATCTATAAATAACATATATTATTTTAAAATAGCGATAATGGGTTTCTTTATAAAGTAATTATTTTCTTTTAAAAGGATCAGAATTGGCGTTACCCCAACAAATATTTAAAGCTTTTAGAAAAATTACCTAGAACTAAAAACCGATTCCCTTAGCGGAGCAAGAAACTGAGATTTCTCAGCAAGTATAGGCCATTTGGTTATGAATGTTGTGGACCAATCCAAAGTATCAGCATAGTATATAGTACATAAAACATAGTTATCATTTAATGGAAGTAGAAATATTAGCTCTGGAATAGTATAACCTTCTCTTTTCAAGTGATGTATCCTTACAAATGGATATCCTTGTTCAGTTGCCAGCAATGTTGCATATAAATAAAACTTCATATCCCTCTCCAGATCTCCATTTTCAAATGGTTCCATGCATCTCGCATTTTTTAACCTGTGGTCATATTCTGCTTTAAGGCGTGGCTCATAAAGCATACTGGAAGAATTTCTTCTCATTGCTTCTAGAACACGCACTTCTTCTCTAATAGTTATTACACTACCATTTCTGCCGAATTCACCACTGCCTTCAAATAGCGTCCCATGAACATGTTTGTAAACATGATCCTCGAGTTTTCTCTCCATTCTGCTCGTTAAGAGCGCATTTCCTATTTCTATCCTACTATTATCTATCCATTCGTTCACCATTGCATAAAATCCATAGAATGTATGCTCCTGCATAGAATTTTTCCATCGTATTAATTCTGTACCACGAGGAATTTCCAGACCCTTAAATGTTTCTGGAACTCCAAGACATGCTTGATGCCATCTAACCAAAGCACGATCACTAACTGGTAAACCATCCGCATCTGCAAGACGATCAAAAACATCAACTCTTTTTGGAATATTGAATCTTCTTTTTATGTCCTCTAATGCATGCGCAGCACTTTCTAAATCGTTTGGTGATTGGATATTCAATGAATTAGAGTAGATGATTGATCGCAAACGTTCTAATGTAGCAGGACCAAACCCATTACCAAGTTCTTTACCAATAGCAGCTAGTTCCAATAATAAATAAACATCCATGCGCAATCTTTCAGACGTCCCACTGTCTTGCATCCTAACCAAAGTAGCACAAATATCATCGCAACTCCTTGACCATGCAATTAAATCGGATATTTGCAACTCTACCCTGGCTGCGCGCAGGCTATGTGTTTGCTTCCTTATTTTCCTTGCTTCATCTTCAATTTCATTTATTTCCTCTGAAATTACGCTATCTGTTGCAGGTCTTACTGCTCTGTCTAGATTATATGCAACTGCTATTCCTTCTGCATTTCGCATTATGCGCATCTTCTTTTCTTGAATGTCCCTGTATTCACTTACCGCCCTAATCAATAGGTTTAGTCTTTGTTTTATTTCACATTTACCTTCGCTACCTTCACCACTTAGGTTCTTAACTTTCAAAAAGCATCTTTGTAGAATTTTATTATCATCATCTTTCAATCTCGTGCTTTTTCTTTCTAACTTTGCCCAATAGTAATTAACATCTTGCCATGATCTAAGTTCATCTGAAATAGAGGTATATGCACGAGCAGCTTCAACAACCTGCCCATGTTCTGCTAGGAGTTTTTCATAAATAGCGCGTTCCCTTTCAAACTCAGGTTCATAAGTACTTGCCAAACCCTTTGAGGAAAAAATTGCCTTGCGCGCATATCTACCAAATGGTCCGTTCCCAAGACGCAACTGTAAGTACTTCCAACCTGCACCTAGTTTTCGATACCATTGCAACGTATCAAAAACAGCTCGCGAAGATATCCAATATCTAGATCTATCCGCATCAACTGCACTGGTTATTAGATCTTGGGACTCAACAGTACGAGTATTAAGATCTGTTTCTAGCTGAGTTAAAGTTTCAAGCTTTTCCGCTATTTGTTTTTCTAATATTCTTCTTCTATTTTCTAAATCATTCCATGCGATTAGTTCTGAAAATAATAGAGATGGAAAATCAGTATTGCGCTCTCTTATTGCATCTAGCAGTTCCTTAATCTTTGTTGCGAGTTGAACTGCATCTGCTTCGGTTATTTCGTTAGAATAGTGATCTTCTAAGTCTGCTAATTCTCTTTCTAATCTACCTAACGCATTAACAATACTTTCATTTTGAGCTACATTAATTCTTGACCATGCTTCTGACCAAATTCGTTGAATAGATGTTAAAATATTATCTGCAATTTTATCTTTAGGAGGTTTTTTTTGCTCAGTTATTTTTGGTAGGTCTTTTACCCGCGGCACATCTGGTGCAACAAGATATCTTTTCCATTCTGATCCAGAGATATCTATACCACTTGGTTTTCTTGTTTCTGCTTGTTTGGGATCTGGTGTAGACCTACGCCTTAGCATAGCTAGAAGCTCTGCTCTCGGGCTTTCCGATGTAGGATATCTTCTATGGCGGTATTTAATGCGTAGCATAATTAGATGTTATAGATACTGTTTTAAAAAGATTTGTCACATGCTAAGATACGTACAACAACTAACTAGACACCGAACACCCAACACTGGAAACAATAAAGAAAGAATTGGGCCCGTGGAAAGGAATTGTCTTGAGTCTAGTGTCTAGCGTCTTGGGTTTAGCATCGTGAGTCTCGTGGTTTTGCGTTCTGAGTTTAGCGTTTTGCAGTTGCTGCGATCTAGATATGGTTTTGGGCATATAGTTTCACCTCGTGGTTATCTTTTTCTATAGCCGAATAATTTATTGTAAGTTGGATGATCAAAAATATATAAAATAAATGCAATAACTTCAATATTATTACCATCTAATGTATAAATCATTCTCCAGTAATTTGTTAGTTCAACTCTGAATAAATTTGACACATTCAAAGTTCTAGGAATTTGTTTATGTGGAATCTTATCTCCATAGGTTGGATTTATTTTTAGAATTTCAGATTTTTGCTTAATTGATTTCAAAATTTGCATTTCTTCAGAGTTCGTTTCTCCTTTTGCCTGTTGCTCACCAACAATTCGATTAAGCTCTTCAAATTCTACTTTGGCCTGGTCTTTCAAAATTATTCTTACTGATCTGCTGTCTCTCATATTTCTAACCCGCCTTCTTTAAGTTTCTCTAGTTCAGCAGGTGGTCGATATATCCAGACCACTCCTTTAGTAGTAATAAGAATTTTACCACTCTGCTGGAGGTAATCAAGTATTTGCAGTAAGGTATTATGCATAACTTTTTTTGGTAGTCTTCTCTTTATTTCTGAAATTTTTATAATTTCCTTAGCTTCTTGTAGTGTCCGCTCTACCATTAGTACCGTATTTAATGTTGGAGAATGCATTATCTGCATTTGTTGTGTTTGCATAGTTATATTTATACTATAAAAGTATATAAATATATCTATTTTTTATAAATTTCACATAACCTCATCACCCTTTTCATTTTCTTGAATAGTTTTCTTCAGATTAAACAACATGCTCCTAATCTTCACAAGCCTGTTCATAAAATCCAAATGCTCTCTTTGAGGCAGAACTTTAAGCTCTTGCATCATGTCTAACCAAAATTCTGTTTCATTAGCTTCTCCAATGCAAGTTGTAAGTTTCTGTTTTTGTTGCGGTTTAGATTCAAAGGCTGCCATCTCTGCAAGATTTGCACATATTGAAGATGCAGAAGCAAGTAACTGCTCCTTTGCCCTTATTGTTGTCTTTTTGTCTTCAAAGAACAAATACAGATCTCTTGACAACCTGAAAGCTTCTTCATAAACTTTAAGATTTTTGAAATTCTGTGTCATCTCTTTCACCCCACTTACGACCTTCTCCATTGATGTCTTCGCCATCAAATTCTATTAACTTTACTATTTCTATTTTCATTTTATCAACCTCCGAACTTTGCTCTGCTACTTTTTAGTTAAGAGAGCAAAGTTAGGTTTAGTTAGTAATGCAAAAGAAAAGGAGCGAGTTCGGTGCGATTTTTATTGCCTTTAGCTTTAGCGACCCAGAAAGCGAAACCGAAAATGCACATTAAATGCTTTCGCTCTGGAGCGAACCGAAGGCTTGAGCTTTAAGTGCTTTTCTGGTTGAGCGATGGGGAAAGGAATAAAATGAGCACGACTGAAAGGAGAGAACGAAGCGACAGTTACTTAACTTTGCTTCTTTACATGACGAGATATTGCTTTACCGAAATTTGTCCAATAATATTTAAGTTCTAATTCATTATTTTTTTTAAAGTCGTGATTGGTCCAAATTAATCCAAGTTCTAATAACCTCAAGACAGAAGTATGGGCATTGCCTCCTTTATTTTCTATAGCTTTGATCAGATCGTGGGTTATCTTAAAGAAGTTGTAAGGATAATCTGGTTTATCTTTATGGTTTGGATGATTTGTTAAATAATTGATAAGACAGAAGCAACCCATATCAAGCAAATTTGTAGTGTACTTAACAAAACGACTTTTTGACCAATCTTGCTGTTTAAGCATGTCTTTTAGCTTTTTTTTCAGTTGTTTTTTTAGTTCATTATCATTTGAATATTCAAAACGATTAAAATGATCAATATTAAAGGGAAGTTTTGATTTATCTGATTTCTTATATATAATTAGGATATCCTCTGATTCACGAATGACTGTAGCAAAACCAAGTTCAAAACAAACATTTTGATTTGCAAGAGAATTTTTCTCTTCTGATGAGCTACCTTTAATCCGAGGTTCATCTGAAAGATCAAAGAGAAGTATTCTGGAATTTGCAATGCCATCCCATATTCTGTCTTCTTTAATATGAGCGTCATGACGCGTATCCGCTCGATTAACTTCGAGCTGGACTTTCCCTCCAACTTCTTGAATAATTTTATATTTTTGACTGAACTCATCTGTATCTGATTTGCTAAATGGCATACAAACAAATAGATCGTTCCTTCTGATTGGTTCATCCGCTCTTTGGATCCCACCATTCCAAAACTGTTCAATAAATATTTTAGGGTACATGATACCGTCAACTATAAGTAATTGTAAAAATTTATAATACGGTAAGAAGATATGGCAAAAAACATGGAGAATATTTAAAATTAGTAAGATCTGGATAGGATAAACGCCGATTATAAACTTTCAAGATCCTTCATGCACATTAATCTTACTCCTAGTTTACTAGCTGCAATCTGGGCATCTTTGGAAAATGAAGAAGTTGTAATTACCCATGCCTCATCACATTTGTAATGACTTCTGGCCGCAAAAATATCTCTTATTGCTTGATTTCCTACAGGATCTGAGTAGTTTTTAGCTTGTACAACGATGGTGTGGCTAAATTTTTCAAGAACCAAGTCAGCACCATGATCTCGACTTTTAGGTGGTCTTTTTACATGGTAGCCTTTATTAGAAAAATATTCTTGTAGGTAATCTTCGAACTGATGGCCACTCATTTCATTAAAATCAGTTACATTCTCTAATTTTTGAGACACGTATTTTTGCTCTAAGCCCTCTAACCTCTTTTTTTCCTTTATTTCTGATATTTTTTGATAGAGCTGATCTGATAGATGAGATCCGTTAAAGCGGTCATTAAGACATTTTGTTAAACATTTTATTGGCAAACCAGACTTGGATGATACAT
>JAGVWJ010000061.1 GCA_018304385.1 Microcaldota archaeon | reverse complement strand
ATGTTACTCTGTACCTTTCTACTCCACCTTGTTGCACTGATATCTTTGCTTTTCCAGCACTAGTCAGTTCTATTAGTTTATATGAATAAGAACCAGCTGTCACAGATTCGTTTAGATTTATTGTTCCTGATGCTGCAGGAGAAGTTGCACTACAAGTTGCAGAAGAAGCAGCCAAATTAAGTTCTAAATCTTCTTCTTTATCAGAAGTTTCTGCTTTGCTATCATCTGGTAAAGGTGGTGGATAATCATCATCGCCTGGTGGAGGTGCGGGCTGAGGAGTTGGTTGCGGCGATGGTGCGCTATCGTTTTTACTTGGTTGTGATTGACTGATACCACTGCAGCCGGCTAAAAACAAAAGAAAAACAAGTCCGAATATAAAAAGCAAAGATCGCATAACATAAATTGGTGGTGGAAGCTTTATAAATATTAAAGAATTATAGAAATCCATGCAAACAATGCAAGAAAATGGAATTGCAGGAAAGCATCTAATTGTTGAGGCAGTAGGAAGTGAACAGCATTTGCTAAATGATGAAAAACTAGTTAAGGAAAGTTTAGTTGCAGCAGCAAATGCTGGAAAATTTGCAATATTGGAATTAACAACACGCAAGTTTGTGCCTCGCGGCGTAACCGGATATGCATTGCTTGCAGAATCGCATATTGCAATACATACATGGCCAGAATATAACTATGCAGCTATTGACATATTTACATGTGGGGAAAAAGACCCAATGCTTGTATTAAATGAATTAAAAGTAAGATTAAAATTAGAAAAGATAAAAATCACAAGAATTTCACGTGGAAAAACAACAGAACATAAAACTGAGATGGTGGTTTAATGGTTGAAACATCAGATCTACTCAATGCTTCAGTATGGACATTATTTAGCGCATTGTTAGGAATTTTAATTGCGATAGTATCCGCAGTTTTAGTACCAATTATAGTTGATAAACTTACTCCAGACATTAAAGAAAGAGAGGAATTAAAAAAAGGAAATGTAGCTGTTGCTAATTATATGGGACAGATAGTAATGGGAGTGACAATTGGTATAAGTATTATTATAGCCGCAGCAATAATTGCGGGCGTACACGGACCATAAGTAGTTTTGAGTTCTCTGTTTCCAGTTCCGAGTTAATTAAACTGCGGACTAAGCATATATTTTACTATATGCAATGTTTCGTCGTAATTTATATCAACTTCAGAATTAAGATAACTTTTTATTCGATTATCTAATGCAAAGTATGCAAGATAAATGTCACTATTGAAATGAGTAGTGATGAAGGTTTTATTGTTTATTCTGTTAAATACATCTGCACCATGTGCATTACAATCATAATTACACGCTAAAACAAACCCCCAATCACCGAAAATAGGAACCCATGTGTGATATGAATAGGTTTTATTGAAAACTGAATCTACAGTTTTATATACGCTTGCGTGAGCGCGCGGATAATAAAAAGGAGAGGTTGCTTGAGTTACAAGTATGCCTCGCGAGGTGAGCCTACTTTTTACAATATAGTAAAACTCGCGCGTGTATAATAATGCAACATTGGAATTATCTGGATCTGGCAAATCAACAATTATTATATCATATTTTTGGTCTGTATTCTTCAAGAAGCCCCTACCATCTGTAATAATTACGTTAACGTGTTTATTTTCTAATGCAGCCTTTGAAAAACTAAAATATTTTTTTGAAACCTCAATAACGCGATCATCAAGCTCTACTAAGGTCACGTTAACGTTATGCTTAAGCGCCTCTTTTACTGCGCCACCATCCCCTCCACCAATAATTAAAACATTTTTTGGATTGTCATGCAAAAAGAGTGCAGGATGTATCAATGCCTCATGATAAAAGCTTTCATCGCTTTCGCTTAGTTGAAACTCTCCATCAAGTAGCAATGCATTTCCATATTCAGGCAACTTAACTATTTCAATTTTCTGATATTTTGAATGCTCGCTATATATTAAACGCTCGCCAAATTCTGGTTCAAAATTTTCTATTTTGCCTGCAATGTCGGTTCCAAGTATAATTAGAATAACTATTATGATTGCTACTGCAATATGTGCTAATTTCATTTAATCAACTTCTCTCTATATATTATTAACAAAGCACCAATAGCATTAAGCAAACTTCCGAATGCAAAAACACGGAAGCTACCGAACTCGGGCAAAAGAAACAAACCAGAGAGCAAACTACCTAATATGCCGCCAATTGTATCGCTTGCATATGCAGCACCAACATTTGCACCAGTTTTATTATTTCGATTAAGAATCTTGCTGACAATTGGTATTTCCCCTCCCATAAAAAACGCTGGTATAATCATTAGTAAGAATGAAAAAATAAATACGAAAAACATTGATTCTACTATTGCTAGCGTACGTATAATGGGCAAAAGGATTAGACCAACTAATGCCAAAACAATTTCAACAATTATTAACAGCTTAATTGGGTTTTGCTTTTCGCTAGCATTGCCAAGTATATACGCGCCTAATGCTAGACCGGCCATAAATGCAGATAGTACTAATGCGCTTGCACTTTCAGTTGGCCCAACAATAATACTAATTTCTCTGATTAGAACAATCTCATATGACATAGATGTAAAACCAGAGATAAAAAGAACTAGTAGAAAGATTTTATTTTCCGCCACCGCCACCATATCCATGACTCCTTGATCCACGAATGTACCTTGATCTAAAATTTCTATCACGACGCACCTGGCCGTTCTCAACACAATTTAATTTGCATTCATTGCAATCAACTTGCGTAACATTAGTCCATGCAGTCGTAGAGTTTAAATCTCCACAATAAGTTATACATTCCTGGCATGTTCTAGTAACTTCGCCACCGCCAACAAATCCAAACGCAAATGCACCAATGCCAGCTAAAAATATTAGACCAATAACAGTACTAATTAAACTTCCTTTCCCCCTACCTGAACCAGTAAACGCTGCGCCTTCATCATCTGAATATAATGGTGTATTTGCTTGCGCTTTCGCCCATTCAAAATCAGCAGGAATTACCATTCTGCCTTCGCTAATTTCCTTTTCTCCATTCTCATATAATTCTATTGTATATCTTTTATCTCCTTTAAACAAATCAATATACCAAACCTTTTCCCCAACATCAAGATCATCACTATCGCTAGATACAACCTTTACAACCTCGCTTTCTTCTATCTGCATTGCTAATCCATTTACAAAAAGTTTTTGGCCCTTTCGCAAACTAATGCGTGATCCACTTGCAGTTGCAGCGTGTGCACTTACATTAAATTCTATAGGATTATTGTTTTCATCTGTTATTGCTGGTGTGCCGCCAGAAGGTGCTTGCCATAGGATAAATGTTCCTTCATCATTCTCTAGATATCTAGTATCTAAAGGAAACTTCAATGTCCATTCTTCAAATCGCCAGCTTTCTCCTTCACTATATCCTTCATAGATAATATGGCCTTTTATATCGTAATTAGAACCTTGATAATCCATGAGAGAATAATGTTAAATAGAAATAAAAAGGTTTGCCAAAAATGCTAAGAAATTTTGGCAAATTTTTACGCGAAACGCATAAAAGGTTTGGATAAAAAATTAAAAAAATGCGTGTAGCATGAAAGTAATGACAAGAAATCATAGATTGAAGTGATATTAGATATACAAATATTCCTTTAGTAATCGCAGGCTGAACGTCTCGCTTACGCTAAACGCTTACACCTCGATCCTATCAAACCTATCTACTATAGGCGGACTTTGATCCCTAGTTTTAAGAGTCGCTTCGATCTTAGATGCTTTCAGATCTTATCGACGTGGCGCGTGGCTGCCCGGCTATGCAATTTTACAACCGGTATACTAGAGGCGCCGAATGCCCGTTCTTCGAGTTACGATAGCTATCGCTAGCTAACGCTATCTCTCGTACTCAGGCATTCTTACTCTCAAGGATCTACACTCCCAGGAGATACTACCGTACTGTCTCGCGACGTACTGAACCCAGCTCATGTGGGATTTTAATGGATGAACAACCCAACCCTTGGCCGCTTATAGACGCGAACCAGAGTTTATTCCCAACACTACTATTTGGAAAACGCAGCATCGGGAATTATACATGGTTCGTGTTTCCTACACGACCAGGATATCCCAAGCCGACAGCGATGTACCAAACCGCGGGGTCGATTTATACTGTTGATCTCAAATATAATAATGAGAGCAGATGAGATCAACTAAATCCCCTACTTTAAAGAATTTGTTTCTATTCAATTGAGACCGAAGTCTCATAAGTAAGAGTCTCTCCAGTGACCTTTCGGTCACCAGTTCCCAAAATGCTTGCGCATTTCAGGATAGCTTGCGCTAGATTGTATCAAAACTTTTAGCATCACCGTTTTGGTGAAGCTTTTCCTAAAAGCTTCAAGTGTACTCTCACCCGCGACGAGCCTGTATAAGGTTTTACTAGCAAACTGGAAAAAATAATTACTTGCATAAGTTTTCAAGAGCAACTGTTTTATCAGGATGCTCTGGTTTTACATTTTGAATAAAATATGCAATATTTGATTTTCCTCTTATAGGCAATAAGCCAATATCCCTACTATTTGTTAAATTACCAACAATAATTCCGTTATTTGAAAGTATTTTTGAGATTACTCTCAAAGGTTCCAAATTCTTTTGATAGATATGAATTCTATAGGTAGTACCATGCTTTCTTTTAGGTGCACTTCCTTCCGCATCAAAGAAACCTCGCACATAACTTAATTGTGCTTCATTAGTTTCTTCTAAAATCAAGGTTGAATTGCTTAAATATTTTTTAAACAACTCGTAACCACTTTTCGAATAAAAACGCATTAGAAATAACCCATTCTTTTTTGGAATGGATTTGACATTTTTATTGAAAAGTTTTTTGATTCGCGGTGCAACACTTTGCTCCAGCCATTTATAATTTTTCTGCCAGTATTCTATATAATACTCAGCACGTTTTTTATTATAGATAACTGATGCATCACCTGCAGCACCTAATAAATAGGCAAGATCTGGATTCATGTTGATTAAATAGTAGAGAAAATTTATAAGAGAAACTATATTTCCAGCAATAGAAAAATGATTGCTAGTAAATTACCTCCAGGGTAGCTTGTCTGACAGCTTGTGCCCTCATCAAAAAGGCTACAAGGTTCGCTACACCCGACTTTCATCCCTGCAACCCACGCTTTTAAGGTTACAGTCAGTCGATCATTTGTTGTTCACCCTCTACTTCCGATTTCTGACCGGAATGAGATCGACATTGGGCGCTCTTGTTTCTTTATCGAGAGCGTACCGCTTGCTGGCCTAGAGGAATAAGCAAAAGTCCTATAAATATAATTTTCCATAATATAAAAATTATGGACAAAAATCTTGCCGCTCTTATTGGTTTTTTATTTTCTGATGGTTCTGTCTACTATGATAAAAGTAAACGGACGTATTGTATTCAATTTACCAATAAAAACAAACAAATGCTTGAAAAATTCAAATACTTGGCTACCCAATGTTTTGGAAATTTAAATTTCCACATAAACAAATGTAAAGGCGCAATATCTGTGAGATTTTTCTCAAAGAAAATTGCGGATTGCCTCTTTAAATATTCGCCATCTTTCAGAACACTTCGCTTCCAAGATGGAAAATATCCAAAGGCAAAAATTCCTTCTGAAATATTTAATAGTTCAGATTTTGCAATTGCCTTCCTTCAAACATATTTCTCAGCAGATGGATGCATCTATTCTAATAAAAGCCATAAGGCAGTTTTAGAAATTGCATGTGTTCATCCTGGATTGAGACAACAGCTTTTTGAACTTCTTGAAACTTTGGATATATTTAGTTTAATAACTTCAAAAGGAATTCGAATTAATAGAATAAGCGAAATTAGAAAATTCGCATCTAAAATTCGATTCCTTCCTGAAAGCACTGTTGTTCAATCAACTTCTGCAAACTTTGGAAAAACCAAGAACGAGCTATTGGACTCTTGTTTATCTTATTCCTAAAGGCTCCCAGCCAAACTGTCCACCTGACCCTGTTCTCTTTCGAGTAAGCAATAACAAATCCACTAATTGGTGTTACACTTTTGAGTAACCGTGCCCCGAAAGACACAGCATGACCTCTCCCAATTACTCTATGTAATGGACTCGCTATTACAAGATCAGACTACAGTAAAGCTCCATGGAGTCTTCGTTTAGAGCTAGCACTAATTATTGAAAAAAATTTAATTACGCTAAATTCCCTCTGGGAGTCCCCGGCATCTATCGGTCTTCAGTCTTCAGTATCCTACTTTGTATATGTAAATCTGAAAAAAGAAGTTCACCGGGAAGTGAGTTCACCAGGTCCTAAATAGGGACAGTGGAAGAGTCGTTACGCCATTCATGCAAGCCGCCAATTAAGCGGCGAGGTATTACGCTACCTTAAGAGGGTCAGAGTTACCCCCGCTCTTTGCTGGCCCTTTTTCCGGTTGAAACCGACGTTCAGGTACCAGTAGTGAGCAGGCGTCAACCATCGTACTCAGGCTTTGGCTGCTTTGCGGACAAATTTTGAATTTATTTTTTTGCCCTAAATTCAAAGCTTTCGCCTCTGCGATGATCTGTGTTTTTGATAAACAGTCGCTCTTCCCTTGTCACTGCGACCTCCGCTTTACGCAAGCGAAGGCACCCCTTATACCGAAGGTACAGGGCTAATTTGCCGAATTCCCTTATTTAAGTTCTCCTGCCACACCTTAGCCTTTTCAGCTAGAGCACCTGTATTAGTTCTAGGTACGATTATAATGGATCGCTCAGCTCTCCTTTTCATGGATCCCCGGACTCAATAGAATTGCTCTTTCGGCTTTCATCCTCTTCTCCTCACAACGAGACTCCGAGGACCTACTGCCTACAGACAGCTTGCGCTGCTCCACATATCCAAAGATGTCAGAGAAACTGCTTGTGTTACCACGTCTACCACTATAGTTCTGGAATATTAGCCAGATTCCCTTTCGGCCTCTTGGAGTTACCGCGGACCTTAGGATCGACTAACCCTCAGCTGACGAACATTGCTGAGGAAACCTTGCTCTATTCGGTGTCCAGGATTCTCACCTGGATATGCTGCTACTAACACCATGATATTCGTATCAGACTGCTCCATATGACGTTACCGCCATACTTCTACGCAATCCGATCGCCCCCCTACTCCATGCGCTTTTGGCGCGGGTAAGGTATCGGAACCTGACTTAGCCCCGTGAATTTTCAGAACCTGCACTCTCGACCGGTCCGCTATTACGCGTTTAACCACGCTCCGTTCGAAATGATGGCTGCTTCTAAGCCTACATCCCGGTTGTCTCAGAGAGGAGATTCCTTTACGATTAACACTTAGTCAGAATTTAGGGTCCTTAACCTTACGTACGGTCGTTCCCGAAAGAGCTCACAGACTTACTCCGTGAAACTCGACTGCCTTTGTCTATAGAAATACAACATTCGGAGTTTGAGAACCAGGCGATCCCTTTCGGAACCGTTCCCAGTAATCAGTGCTCTACCGTTGTATTATCCTCGAAAGACGCTGTCCTGAGGGACATTTCGAGGGGAACCCGCTATCGCCACGTTCGATTGGACTATCACCCCTACACCCAACTCACCCGAGCAGAATATACTAGCATCGGTTGCGGGCCTCCACCATTCGTCAGAATGGCTTCGCCCTGGTCAGGTGTAGATCACAATGGCTTCGGGTCTGCTGAGAGTGACTTAACGCCGATTAAGACGTCGCGCCTCATTGCTTGCGCGCTATTGCTTTCGCTTCGGCTTTCGCCTCGCCACGCCCAGTAACTCCATGGCTCTTGCTTCGAGAAGAAAGATATAACACTGAAACACCTTGTCACCTGCTAAGTTGCCCAAGCAGACTTCCAAAATGCTTAACCTTTCATGCTATATCATTCTGTAACCATATAATTTCAGGCACTTTTCACACCGCTCTCGCGGTACTTTTCAACGTTCCCTCGCGGTACTTGTTCGCTATCGGTCTAATCTTCCATGTTTAGATTTAGAGGTTGATACCCCTATTTTCACACGCCCAATCTAGGGCATGTTACTCTTTTTGGATCATTCCTCTTTCCTTTGCTTACGGGACTATAACCCGCTATGGTATGACTTTCCAGTCAACTTCAGCTAAGATAAAGGATATTCCCCACCACATCTACTGCCTGTTACCAAGCAGAATTCGGTTTGATCTATTCGGCTTTCACTCGCTGTTACTTACCGAATCTCGGTTGATTTTTTTTCCATTCCTTACTAAGACGCTTCATTTCAGGAAGTTATTGCACAACTTTATTCAAGCTGTGCACAGTCAGATTCTGGGATCAAAGGCTGCGTGCGCCTACCCCAGACTTTTCGTAGCTTACCACGTGACCTTGCGAAGACTAGCCAAGCCATCCACTATATGGCGTGTAATCAGCATATCTAATGATTTGTCAACTATTGTTGACAAATATTTGCATTTGTTTAAATGCAAATGAATCACTTCTTATACCGAGGACTATCCAGTGATCTTTCGATCACTAGCTCCTAAAATTCCTTGCGGAATTTCAGGATCCTCAAGTGTATTACTATGAATTTCTTGTCATTACTTCACACGCATGATTTCTTCCTATTCGGAAGAGAGCAACGCGCACAATTGCTTGTTCTGCGTTGCATGAATCTAGCTAGTCATTTTCATTGCGCACTAAGAAACTTCGCTCACTTAACGTGAGCTCGCACGCTCTCATTACTAGAATCAGTGAACTTTAAATATGAATGAACTTATTTATAAATGTTACGGTCCAAATGATTGTGGTTTTTTATGGCAAACGTAGGTTTTTAAATTGTTTTGTGTAGAAAAAAGTTATACTTAAAATAGGGTGATATTAATGACTGGAACAGCTTTTAGAAAATTGGGTGGATCTGAAGATAAAGGTGTAGGCCAGAGATTGCGTGATAGAGTCATAAGAGCAGTTAAACCTTTTGTAGCTGCGGCCGCATTAAGTTTATGCAGTTTCGAACCTGTTTATGAACCTCCAAGAAGAAAAACAAAAATTTTATTTAAACCAGGAGAAAGAGAAGCATTAGAAGCAGAAGCAAGAGAAGATGAAAGAAATGGCAGATTCTATGAAGCAGGAGTAAAATATGCAGAAGTAGAAAATGCTCATAAGGCACGTGAAATGGCTAAAGCACTTGGTGAAGATAGTGTACCTGCACGACTAATTCATGAGAGAATAGAAGAATATTGTTAATTATTAAAAAAATAAAAAAAGAATTAGCCTGGCTCGGATGGGATTTCTAAATCATCCAATGCTTGCTCATCGCTTTGTTCTTCAACAAGCAGATCGCTTTCTTGGATTGTGTCAAGTGATCCGCCAACATCAGGTTCTTTTGGAAGTGATAAGTCATCCAACTGATTCTCATCAGCTGGAGGATTTGTACCTAAGTCCGAATCACTTACTTTTATGTCTTTGCCAACGCTAGAAGATTTGCTACTATCTTTTTGCGCCTGGCCTGCACATCCAGCCAACAATACCAAGCCAATAGCAAGAAGCACTAACAGTGTTTTCATTTAACCACTCCTAGCGCTCTTAACTAATGCTCGCATATCTTCAGATGCTTTTTTGATATTGCCCCAAACTGCTGCTTTAGTTTGATCTGTGTACGCTGATGTACCTACATCACTCAATGCTGAGCTAGCTAGTGATATGTCGCTCTTTACTTGTGCTAATAAAGTCTCATCTAAATTTTTATCCGAGTTTTCAAGATACTCAAGTAATGCATTCAATCTAGCGATATGCATTTTTGCAAAGAAATGAAAATTAGTTCCATCCTTGCATCCATTTCCTAGACAAAACTTTTTCGTTGCACCTTGTGCATCTGTTTCAACTTCACTATCTAGAGGCTCAACCACAGTCCCTTGTGCACCACCTATTATTTGCTTCAATTCTGAAACATCAACACCACGTGCACTTAAATTATCTATTTTCTTATTCCATTCTTTTAAGTCATCACGCATGTGTTTAATTTTTCCTTGTGCGAAATCTTTTGTTGTATTTGAGATGCATGTTGCCATTGTCTTTTTATCAGTTTTAAATTGATCACGAATTGCTTGTTTTGTTTCCCTGTCTATGCCTCTATTATTTTTACCCTTATAAGAGTCCCTTACTTCTTTTGATAATTCCCTTAATTTAGGATGGAGAGTTCCTTTTACGTATTTATTAAATGCCTCTTTATCCATCGCATCCAAATAACCTTTCAAAGTTGATACCCCAGTTGCTATTCCATCTTTGTAGGGATTTAACTCTGTTGCTTTGTCAGGTATATGTGAAACTACATTATCAACACTATGTGCTGCAAAATCCGTTTGACAAACAATATGGTCATACCTTGCCTGCATTCCATATTTATTATTCTTTTCGTTTTCTGAACTATTCGTCTCATCGGCGAACGCTATTGGGCCCATAAGCAAAAGCGCAAGCACAAATAGCACGCTGTTTTTCCAATTCATTTCAATTCCCTCCGCTTCGCATACGAAATATAAACGAAGCGTAACTTGCTGCAGTGGAACGGTATTTATATATTATGTGGAACAACATCGTCGGAACAACCTGAAACAAACTGAAACTAAAACAATTTATTTTAACGCAATGACATTTGTATTTCCTTTTTGTATGCGCATAATTAGTTCTTTTCGCTCTAGCTTTTGTATTCTTCGTGAAAGCGTTGCTTTTGGTAAGTTTGTATAGGTTTGTAAATGTCTCTGTGTGCATTTTCCACCCGTGCGCAAAATCTCCTCTAATATCTGTTGCTCTTCTTGCTCAAGCAAATGCCAGCCTTGTGGTTTTTGTAAAGTAGTAACAGACATGTCAACAGCAGTTTTATTTTTCACGTTTTTGCGATTGTAAAGAAACCAAATTGCAATTATAAGAATAATAGCTGCACCGATCCAGAACCAAGAGAAGCTCAAGAATATAATTTCATTTTGTTGATATTCAGCTCTCAAATTAAACAACTTATCTGCAGGCAATTTTTCCTGCGACCACATTAGTTCAATTCCATTATTGGCTGAGACACGTCCATTTGTTGCTATTACCTGGCTAGGAGGTAATTTTGCATGTGCAGAGAATTTTTCTATTGCTTCGCTGCTCTTCATAGTAATATTTAATTTCCAGTGATTTTTTTCTTTAGAAGTAAAGAAGTTACTTTTAAATCGAATTTCAACCTTGTCAAGCGGAGGTGTAAAAGTTAATGTATTATTTGCATATGAGTAAGGTATTTGAAATAAAGTTCCATCTAATACTTCTATTTTATCAAACTGTTGAGAGAAAAATAACTGTATCTCATTTGAGGTATTTGTATTAATAATTATAGACCCTTCAATTTCTCCATTTTTATTAACATCGAACTTCTGTTCCCAATTAATGATAGAAGCAAATGATGGGAGTGATAAAAGTAGAAAAAGAAAACCAAGTTTTTTCATATTAAAATAAGAGTTAAAAGTAAATAAAAATATATCTTCCATCCGCGTTTTTCCATCCGTTTGCTCTGCTGAGCAAATCTGAGCAAACGCTACTTCCAACCGCGTTTGCTCATCGCATCGCTCACTCTTTCTTTTGCAATTGCAAGCGCAGCAGCACGCGTATCATTTCCAACTGTCTTGTTCAAAACCAGTTCGGTATTATTAATTATTTTTTCTTCAACAATCTTGAACATCTCTTTCTCATTATAACCGCGCCACTCGCAATAACTGCTAATAACGCCGCCAGCATTTGCAACAAAATCTGGAATAACCATCTTTCCTTTTTTCATTAATACCTTTTCAATTTCATATTCCATTGGGATATTTGCAGCCTCAACAATTATTTGCGCCTTTACATCATTTACATTTTTTGCATGAATAACATTTGGTCGTGCGCCAGGAATCAATACATTAACATTTAATTTGAATAAATCCTCTGCGGATAGTATTTTTCCATCCTTATATGCAGTTACTGTGCCCTTTTTCGATTTAGTATCAAGTAAATTTTCAAAATCCAAACCATTTTCATTATATATTGTTCCTTTTGAATCGCTAACCGCAACTACATCTATCCCCTTATCTGTTAAATATTTCATAGTGAATGTTCCAACATTTCCGAATCCTTCAATTGCTACAGTCAATTTGTTGAGATCAATATTAACAAAGCCAGCAGCAACAAGCGTTGCGCAATAAACACCAAAGCCAGTACTCCCAAGTTCGTGTGGCAAACCTCCAATGCTAGATGGTTTTCCAGTAGCAGCCAATGGTGTTCCAACCTCATCAGCAAAGATTGCCATTTCTTTTTCAGTGGTATTCATATCCGGGCCACCGATATAATAATCTGGGATAAACGGTTTTATCTTTCTTGCAAACGCGCGTATAAAGGCTTCTTTATTCACTGTTTTTGGATCGCCACGAATGCCTGACTTCGCACCGCCAAAAGGAATCTCAGCCAATGCATTTTTCCAAGTCATTGCACGAGCTAATCCAAATACCTCTTCAGTTGTAACATCTGGCACAAACCTCATGCCACCCTTACCTGGGCCACGTGCAGTATTATCAACAACAAGCACACCCCACATACCTGTTTTTTGATCATAAACCTCGATAACGCGTTCTGGTCCAAATTCATCATTTTTAATAGACATAGTTTCACCTGCTCTAAGCTGTAAGTTAGTTTGTACCTCTTTAGAAAAAAAAGGATTAAAAAGGTTTCTCAAAGTCCAACGACAAGCGCCTGACTATAGAAACTTGCACAATCAAACATTCTGGCGAAGACGTAGTTTTACTTATGAAGCCTATAGTGACGCAGTCTAATAAAGACTAGGGCTGCGTCGGTCGTTCGAGATATTTCTACGGTATTAATATATCAAACTAGCTGATATAATAAATACCCATTAAAAGCTAGTATAATTAGTGCAAATATTGTTGCAAGTACAGTAGTAACCTTTTTATTGACAAAAACACCCATCAGTCTCTTATCTGCACTATAATATATAAGAGGAATAAGAGGAAGCGGTATCAGCAGGCTTAATGCAACCTGGCTATAAACCAATATTTGCAATGGTTCAATATTCAATAGAATCGCAATAAGTACAGGAATTAGATTAATAGCACGAGTTATTATCCTGCGGACAGTAATGCTTAATTTAAAATCAGTAAGGCTTTCCATTATGCTCTGACCTGCAAGCGTACCAGTGATCGAAGATGAAACTCCAGCTGAAAGCAATGCAATAGCAAAAATAGTTGCTGCTAAACTGCCGAATAAAGGAGTAAGCGTTCTATATGCCTGGTCAATTGTTGCAACTTCAAAACCAGAATTATAAAATGCTGCTGCAGCCATTATTAAAATTGCTGCATTGATCAAACCTGCTATTATAAGAGAGAAAACATTATCGAAAAGATGGTAGCGGAGTGCAATTCTCTTATCTAATCCAAAGCCTTTTTCTTTCATTTTATTTTTCATTAGCCAGGAATGAACAAATAATGCGTGTGGCATTACTGTTGCGCCAATTATCCCAACCGCAAGAAGGATTGTTTCTGCGCTCAAAATAGGTTTTATGGAATGTATCGCAATAAGCCCAAAATCTGGTTTTGTAATTAATAATTCATAAACATAACCAATTCCAATTATTGATACAAATAATATGAATGCATACTCAAGCGTTCTAAAAGTTTTTCTTGTTAAAAATAATAGAAGCAGCACATCTGCAATTGCGATAAACGCGCCAAGCAGCATTGGAATCCCGAACAAAAGATTCAGTGCAACTACTATACCAAGAAATTCTGCAAGATCAGTAGCGAGTATCGCAATCTCTGCCAATAACCAATAACCAAATACCAAAAATTTATTTTGCCATTTTATTTTTATAATCTCTGCAAGCGAATAGCCTACAATACCCATCTTACCAGAAATATACTGGAATAGCATTGCCATTCCGCTCGAAAGCCATATTACCCAAAGCAGATCATAGTTGAATGAAGCACCGCTGCTTATTGAAGTACCCCAATTGCCAGGATCCATATAAGCTACGCTAACAATAAGGCCAGTACCAAAGAATGACCAGAATTTTTTATCAGATATCAGCTTTAGAAAACTCATAACATCACAAAGTTCGGTATACCGAACATTTTATATGAAAATAAACTTAAATAGAATAAAAACCAAAACCATAATCAACTATTCTGATCCATCCATTTGAAAAATTCCTTATATGCTGGAACAAGTGTGCCTTTAACCTCTGGATGGACAATCGGGCAATCGTTTTTGTTTATAGGATCACGCTGTACAACACCCATGAACGTATAACCAGCGCCATTTTTCGCATTTGCCTTGTATGATTCAATCCCTGCCAAATGAAGATTAGCACATGCACTATATCCCTGCCAATTAAAGCTAAATGCTTCTGCCATTATGTATGGCTTTCCATCTCGTGCTGCAACCTCTTCGCCAACAGTAAATGCAGCATCAAAGTTGGATTTTGGATCACCACCACTGAAACCATAAGTAAATCCGAACATATCACATTGTGAGAAATCCATACATGAGAATTTTGCATCCATGCCACCCACTCTGCAATAAATTTTGCCCTTATATACCTCGCGCACCTTTGGAATTATTTGTTTGTATAACCCATTCGTTATCCTACATGACTCTTCTGCAGAATAACCATTCTCATAAAGTACATATTCAAATTCATTTACTGGAACGAAATATTCAACCTTATAATCCTCTGCAACCTGCGCCCACTTTAATGCTGTTTTTTCTATATCATCATAATACATTGCTGGATTTAGGTTTGGATCTTTCCCTGAAACATCTGGGAACATATCATAAAGATCATGTGCAACAAGGACAACCTGCAATCCTGCTTTTTTTGCGCGTATTATGTTCGCTATTTTCTCATTATCTGCTGCTTCCTCACCTATTACGTAATCAGCTACATGTATGAGCTTGCCATCTTTATGATTGTATTTTGGAGTTATGCTGTATGTATTAATTCCGAGCTCTTTGTAGTAATCAATAAAATACATTATTCCATTACGGTTATTAGCCGGACCTGGTTCCCATACTGCTTTTATAGGAGTTTGGTATTTGCGCTCAAATGTAACATCTTTTTTCAGTTCCTCAACATTTTGTTTTTCAAATGGCATGTAAGCATAGCAGGTATATGTACAATCCAATATGCAGTCCTTAGGTTCAGCGGTTTCCTCACATTTTACACATTCCTTGCATTCCTCTGGGGCATTAGCAGCCTTTAGCTTGCTAAGGTCACCGCAAAAGCTTGGGAAGCTTTCACAAAAACTAGTACATGCCTTGTTGTTCTCTGGCTTTGCGCAATAGCTGGCGCATTCCTGCATTGTGGTACATCCCCCTGGCATCTTAAAGTCGGATTTTTTCGCCATGTTTGCTGGTGTTGGTGGGGCACACTTATAATCCAAACATATAAGCCCACTCTGGCAATCATCATCCTTTGCACACGGGCTATCTGGGATGCCTGATGGAATAGTTATTTTTATTCCATATTTATCGCATACTGCCTTGTTTTCGTTGTTCAATTCGCACCATGCCTTACAATCAAAAACGTTTGCTAGGCAATAGCTAGTGCATTTTTCAACGCCGCTGCATCCATTAGGACC
>JAGVWJ010000008.1 GCA_018304385.1 Microcaldota archaeon | reverse complement strand
CCAGCTTTATTATATACATGTTCTCTTGATAGCAATGCCTGTTCAACCTTTCTTAATGCGCTTTCCACCCTAAAAAATTCAATGAATGAAGCACGGTTGCTTGGGTCTAGAGAAAATTTATATGCTGTGCTTCTCTCCCATGCTAGCACTTCTTCATATCCTTTTATAACTGCCTGGCATCTTTTTAGTAGTGCAGGATCAATCTCAGTAGTTGCAATAAACTCTCTTATTCTATTTACCTTTTCTTCTATTCTTTCATGCGCATTAAGCACTCTTGCCCAGCCTCTTTCATCTTGGAATGGTTTAAGATTCGCGCGTATAGGTGCTGTAACTAATAGATCCTGCTCTGCTGCGACAATGTGATTTTTCAATGCGAATTCTTCAAAATTGTTCATTTTTTGTGCCATGGAATCTATAGTATAAGTGTTACGTAATAAATATAAATGCAATATAACACTAATCATTAATGGTGATGTTATGATAGTATTTCAAATCGCTTTTGGAAAAGGAGAAAAATCAATTCCGAAAAAACCAATTGATTATTTTATTGAAGGAAGGCGTATATATGATGTGCAAACCTTAACTGCAAAATTTAAAGAGCTGCTTTCAGGAAAATTTAAAGGAGAGGGTATCCCAGTTGAAGCATCGTTTAGGAATTCAGTAGCAATACATGACGCTAATATAATAAAATTACTTGCAGGTTATATTGCAGGCCGTAAGGATAAAACAGCAGCCTTAGCTAATGTAACTAATGCATTGAATAACGCATTGGTTGAATTAAAAAAAGAAGCAGAAGGTAATATACGAAGGGTTGAGGAGCGAATAGCGAGACTTGACAGTGAGTTAGTTAGGGCTAGTGAAAAAGTTCGGAATAGAATGGGGATTAGCAACTCTGCTGTTGAGGACTATGAAAAATTTTTGAAAAGTAAGGATTTTCCTAGTAAGGTCGCAGCACGTACTCAACGTCGTCAGGAACAAGGATTATCTCCGTTGGGTAATGCAGGTGTAAGAGATACAGCAAAGAAAGTCGGTACTTTTCCTACTGAACAGGGTGCCCGCGATGCTGAACGAAGACTTGAGGCATTAGCCGAGAGAAAAGGATATGGAAAAGATTACACTACAATGTTTAAGGCTCTTGAACACAGAGTAGCTGCAGAAAAAAGGAAAATCAGCAGTGCCATTTCAGAACTTAGGGGGGCAGTTCAAGAATTTAGTAAGATCGTTGGATTGATTGGTGGGGCCTCAGACATAAAAGACATTAAACCAGATTTAGTAAAAGAGGCAAAAAGTGTGTTTACCAGGGCTCTAGCATCAATTAAAGATGGAAGCGCTAAAGAAATCATAAAGGACTTCTATTCTGGCATTCGTGGAGGACCCACTAGCGAACAGTTAATTGCAGTTTATGCCATAGCTGCTACAGCTTCCCTAGTGGCGTTAATGTTATACAGTGCATATGGTAAAGATGAAGAGCCAGAGACAAAAGGAGAAATACTTTTTGTGCCAAGTAAGGTAAAAGATAAAGTCCCGAAAAAAGCAGACTTTTAATTAAATCAATTGCAAAGAAAACGCACCAAAATAAGCAAGCGCAGCGTAGCGTAATGTCCTACCGAGTGCTGTAGCAATTAGAAATCTCCACCATTTTATGTTTAGGCTGCCTGCTGCGATACCAGCAACATCAAATATAGGATTTGGTATTGCTGCAAGTACAAAGATTGCAACCAGATCATTCTTTTTTATCCAATCCTTAAATTTTTTGAAATGCTTATTTGCATGAATAACCTGTGATGCACCCTGCCCTGCTACATATCCAGTAATTTCACCAATAGCAGAACCTACACCAGCTGCTATTCCAAGACCAATTGGATCTAGGAATTTTGCCATTGCAAAAACAATTGCCCAGCCTGGCGCAGGTATAAAAATAGTTGCTGCGGAAACTGCAGAAACAATAAACACGCCGAAGTAACCATATTCTTTAAACTGCTCAAGCTGATTGCTAAATGCAAAAACTAGCGCGATAATAATTATTGCTAGAAGAATATGTAGAATACCTTTCGTGCGTTCGTTCATATAATTGTCTCTATGGACAAGTATATAATCATTTTGTAGGCAGATGCATTATGTCGTCTTTTTTAATCATGTCATTAGTTTCTGGTTCTTTTGGTTTCTTTTCTGCCTTTTTTCCTTTTCCTTTGCTGTGAAGATGCCAAAGATATAACAATGTAACTAAAGCTAAAATGCTAATACCAATAATTTTTATTGTATCGCTTAGAACAAATCCTCCTTTGTCTGTTAAATCTTCTCCTTCTAGTTTCAACTCAGCATTAACATTCTTGCTTGTTACTACCTCGTTATTTTCTAATAATTGTAATTCATAAGATCCTTTATTACCTAATGGGAATTTTATTTCTCCTTTGTCATTTGTTTTTAGTACCTGTTCTTTTCCGTCTGGATCTTTTACCAAAACCGTGCACCCAATACAGGGTGTGCCAGATTTCATTGCTGTTGCAGTGTGCTCACTTCCAACATTATTGCTTGGTTGGGTTACTAAATCAAATACTACTGGTTGTTCAGGTGGTGGGGGCGGAGCTGGCGAAGGTGATGGACTTGGAGATGGTGAAGGGCTAGGAGCAGGTTCTGGTGATGGTGTAGGAACGGGTGCAGGTTCTGGGCCAGGTGCAGGAGTTGGCTCAGGAGTTGGAGAAGGTGCTGGCGTTGGAGTTCCTGATGATCCTGTTGGTCCAGGAGGAGTTGATACTGGACTAGGTGGTTCAGTTGTAGTTGGAACAGTAATTGGTATTTCAGCAGGGCATAGTAGATCATCAGTTCCATAATTTATTTTTATTTCAGTAGTTCTTCCATATACCTTTGCCCTCACACAGTAGCTACCTGTTTCAAGACCTGAAAAAACAGCGCGTGAATCATCTCCGCCAGATGTTGTTTGAGACGTTATGAAACTTTCATCACATCCGGTTGAGCTTTCGGTTGATGCTTTCAATAGTTCTACGTTTGCACCATTTATTGGTTTTATTTCTGTTCCACCAGTTACTCTAATCATTAAATTGTTATCTGGACAGGATACCCAATATTCAATATATACTGGTGGCGTTTCTACGCCAGTTATTTCTGGAGGTCTAGGCGGTCTTTCGCATTCAAATTTTATTGTTCTACTTAAAGTATCATGATCTGATTTGGTAATAGTTGCTTCATAAGCCCCTAATGGTAAATCGTAGAAATCTACTTGTCCATATGTGTTTGTAACTCTAACTCGGCGCAAACCAGCACTTGAAGTTAATTGAACATTTGCAGCGCTTACCTTACTAGTGTCATTTTTAACTGTAATTGTAAGCAGATCTGGGCATTTGGCATCATTTGGTTCTATGTATAATCTAGATGGACGGGTTGGCAAAGAGCAAATAAGTTCTTCAGCAGCATAATTTAGTGTTTGTTGTGCAGTTACATATCCTGTTTTTTCTGCTTTTGTGCAATAGTTTCCAGCAACCATATCTGGAAATCTTGCTTTTCCATCACTTCCAGTTACATGTCTAGCAATAAAATTAGTTCCAGAAAAATCACATGAGCTACCTGGTTTTTTATATAACCCGACTGTTGCGCTGCTAATTGGTGTTGATCCACTCAGTACGTTTATTATGAGATCTCTGTTTGCATTGCCAGTACATTTAATCTCTGATCTTATTGATAATGTTCTTACAACCCCGGGTGGTTCAGGAGTCGGTGCTGTTGGCACAGTAGTTGGGCCAGGTTCGGTTACCGGAGGTGGAGTTGACAGAGCAGTACAATAATTTAATTCTTTTTTAGCTTCTTCATAACTTGTTTTTGTTGCCTTTATACAGTAAGTAGCGCCAGCTTCTAATCCACTGTAGCTTACTGTACCGCTAGGTGAGGTTAGTTTTGGTATTCCACCAACTAGATATATTGTCGAGTATCTACATTCATCGGTTTTTTTAGATAAGCTAACTGTTGCAGTTGGTATGATCTCAGCAGTTCTCATATCAGTTATCGTAATTGTAAGTCCATTAGTCGAGCAACTGGGAGTTGTTTGAATGTTCATAGTTGGAGATGGTATTTCGCAGTATAAACCCCCGCTTCCATAGGTAATTGTTTTATCAGCTTCAGTATATCCTACCTTAGTTGTTCTTATACGGTAATCGCCATCACGAAATATATCCTCTGAATTTACAAAGGTTGCCTTCCCATTTCCGCCAGTTATTTTCTCAATTGGTGGGCCGAGTCTACCAGGCATCAATATTTCAAATATTTTAACAGTTACACCAGGAATTGCGTTTCCATCACTCGTTGTCTCGATTATAAGATCTTTACTTGGACATTCTACTGATTCTCTGATAGTTAAGGGGGATATTGAACATACTAGGCTTTCGCTTCCATAACTAATTGTCTTACCGGCAAGTTGATAACCTGCTTTTGTTGCATTTATACAATAATTACTAGTAGTACTTACCTCGCCTGGGTTTACAAAGATCGCCTTTCCGTCAGTACCAGTTGTTTTAGTAGTAGTTGGTGGGACGCACGTACCGTCACTTAATTTTCTAGATAGTTTAACATTTACATTAGGAACTACTGTGCCATCGCTTTTTGTTTCTATTATAAGATTTTTGCTTGGGCAGCTAATTGATTCTTCTATTGATAATGGTTTAAGTGGTATTGATGTTACTGGTCTAATCATCGCTCGATTTGTTGATGTTGATGAAGTAGAAGACGGAGGGGGCGTTGTTGAAGTTGTACTACCACTTGTAGTTGGCTCAGGAACAGCTAAAGTTTGTTCGCATGCTACTGTTTCTTCATCTCCAGTATATCCAGTTTTTGTTGCTTTTGCACAATAATTATTGCCGAATGTTAAATCTGTAAATGTTACCTCTCCATTTGCATTTGTATTTTGATGTTGAGCAGTTCTGCTATATTGACAGACACCATCTGTTTTGCTATAAAGAGAAACCCGCGCACCTGAAATAGCAGAACCTCCTGTAATTCCAGTTACTTTAATTTTAATATCTCTATTTTCAGAACAGCTGGAGGCTTCTATTTCTAATTTATCCTCAACTACTGCTATACAAGGTATTGTTTCTTCATCTCCAGTATATCCAGTTTTTGTTGCTTTTGCACAATAATTATTACCTAAGGTTAAACCAGAAAATGTTACCTCTCCATTTGCATTTGTTAAGTACATCGCATGTTGATTAATTGATTCAAAATTACATGCACTACCTGGTTTTCTGTAGAGAAAAACCGCTGCATTTTGAATGGCAAGGCCTCCAGTCCCTTTAGTCACTGTAAGTTTAAGCTTTCCATCTACAGAACAGCTGGAGGATTTGATTTGTAATATATTATCAGATGTGGTTATCCTAGGTGTTCTTCCAGCACCAGTTAATCTTCTACAAGAAAGTGTTCCGCTCCCATAATTTATTTTTGTTTCAATAGGGCTATACTTTGTTTTAGAAACCTTTACAGTGTATGTATCCATTGGCAAATCAGTGAATGTTGTCTTGCCATCAGCACCTGTTTTTTTAGTTACAAAAACATTTCCTTTGCTATCAATTAATTTAACACTAGCATCCATTACAGGTAGTCTGCTAGTTACTTTAATTTCTAAATTACCATTAGGGCAGGTTATCGATGACTGAATATTTAGAGATGATTGACTTGTTACGGTTCCAGTTGTAGCAAAATCAACTGTCTTAACAGTAAAAATAGTAACAGAAAAACTAATTCCAACTAACAAAATCGCAAATAAAAACAGTTTTATCTCAATACGCATAAGATATGCTTTGTTTATTAATATTTATAAATTATCCAGAACCTCCTCTTTCTTTTGTCCTCTGCCACGTAGTAGAAGATAAACTGTTACAAGTACTATCACTCCGATAATTACAATTAAACTAGTATTCCTGGTCGCAGGATCACTGAAATTTAAAAATGGTTTAACACCAAGCCCGCTATCGTCAGTTTTTAATTCTGCGGATACTGTTCTGCTATTTGCTATACGATTGTCATCTGTTAATAATTGTAGTTCATAAGAGCCTTTATTTGCTGGGATTTTTAGTTTTCCATTTTCATCAGTCTTTAGTTTTTGTTCCTCCCCACTTGCAAATTTTACAATAACCTGGCAGTTTAGACATGGTTGTTTATCTTTAAGTGCAGTTACGATATATTGGTTTCCAAGTGGCTCAACCACTAGATTATATCTTGCTTGTACCTCTGGGCTTGCTGGTTGTGGCGTAGTTGAAATTGGCTTAGGTGCTATTGGAGTAATTGTTTCTGGGGAAGGCGGTAATTCTGTATCGTCTTCACCTCTTCTTTCTCCATCTGGCCCCCTTTCCCTATCAGGTCCTCGTTCTTCATCCCCTCGAACATTGTCATGACCCCCTCTTCCGCTATCATCTGATATCGTTTCGTCAACATCATCTGTTGTCTCATCAATATATTCCTCATCAATTATTTCTTCATCTATTGATTCTATTTCATCTTCTTCTGGTATTTCATCAGTTATCTCTTCTGATCTTCCACGTTCGCACGATAATTTTCCGCTACCATAATTTATTTTTTTCTCATCTGTTTGGCCTGTTACTGTTTTAACTTTTACTAGGTAATTGCCAGGTTCAAGCTCTGAGAAAATTGTTTGTCCATCTGCAGTGGTTCTACTTATTACCAATTCTGGAACCTCGCTTGATGTTACATCTACAATTACATCATCTAATGGAATTTTTTCTTTTCTTCCTTCTAATACTTTAATTATTAAATGTTCCCCAGGACAAAATACATCTTCTTCAATAGTTATTTCTTCTTTTTCTCCAACTTCTTCTATTGTCTCAATTCCACATTCGTATTTTATTGTTTTACTAGCTCCGATATATTTTATATCTCTTGTTTGTTTTGATGCAGATGCACTGTACACGTTGCCAACTTTTAAATCATTATAAATTACCTGACCTTTTTCATCTGTTTTTTGTGTTTTAAGATTTGGTATTCTAACTGTTGCGCCATCAACAGGTTCTTGATTTTCATCAGTAACTGTAATTAAGAGGAGGTTGCTCTTGCAGTCTACCTTATCTACAATAGATAATTTTTTCTCAGTTGTTCCTTCTACTGTTCCCGCAGGACATAATGTCTTATCATAATCTATTGTTTTAGTTGCAGTAGTATAATCTGTTTTTGTTGCGATTATTGTATACGAACCTTCGGCTATTTCATTAAATATAGCTTCACCAGAGCTGCCAGTAGTTCCAGTTTGTGAGTCAACCTGAACACTTGCATCTCTTACTGTTTTACCAGTGCCATCTTTTACAGTAACTATTAATTTTTCTGGCACTAATGTTGTGGTTGATCTAGAAACTGTTAAACCAGAAGAACTTTGAGTAGTTATTTCTTTACAAGTAGTAGTTGTTTCAATATTTAAATTTCCCCTAATTACTGGCCGCACTGGTACTGTTGTTTCTGTAGTGGTATCAGTTATAGGTTCTTCTGTAGTTGGAGTTCTTGGCATTTCTGTTATCCCTGTATCAGTTGGAACAGGTTTTCGTGTTACTTCTTTTATTACATCGCTTATTTCTGGAGCGCAGTAAAGATCACCGCTACCATAACTTATTGTTGTTTGTTGGGTTGTGTAACCACTGCCCTTTGCTTTTATTAAATAAGAGTTGCCTTCTGCAAGGTCAGCTTCAGATTTAGTGAAAATCACTTTGCTATTTGATGTTGTTTTTGTACTTTTTGGGACAGATATAGCAGTGCCAGCAATCTTTTTAGATATGGTAACTTCTACTTCGCTTACACTATCCCCAATACTTGTTACTTTAACTTCTAATTCCCCTTTTGGACATTGGATTCCTGTATCTATTGTTAATGGTTTTATTTCTGTTAGAGTTGGTCTTGGTATATCAGGAATGTTTGTTGGTGTTTCAGTAACTGGCGTTCTTTTGTTTGAAGTAGTATCCGTAGTAGGTGCTCTGCGTACAACGGTTGTATCTGTTTTTGGTATTTCTCTTTTTACAATTGGTTGTGAGCTAGGCTGAGGTGAAGGGCTCGGGGTTTGTGTTATTTTTGGAGTTATTTTCGTTATATCTACTGGGGCTGGGGTAGGGCTAGGAGTCGGTGTTGGAACAGTTCTTTTAATTGTACTTGTATCTGTAGTTTTTCGTACTGGCGCAGGTGTTGGAGTCGGTTTCTTGGTTGGTGCAGGCGCAGGTTCTGGACTAGTAGATTTTATGGTTGTTTTACGTATTACTTCAGTTATATTTAGTTTAGTAGTTGGCAAAGGCGTTCTAGTAATTGTTCCAGCAGCTAATAATCTTCTACAAAATAGCGATCCGCTACCGTAATTTATTGTTTCAGTAGTAGAGTAATAATTATCCTTTGCCGCTTTAATGTAATAAGTGCCTATTGATAATCCTGTAAAAACTGTTTCTCCATTAGATCCTGTTTTTTTAATTGCAAGAATATTGCCAGTACTATCAAGTAATGTTAAGTATGCATCCATTACAGGAAGCCTGCTTGTTACCTTGATTTTTAGATCACCGGTTGGACAGCTTACTGAGGTTTGAATTGTAAGTGTTCCACTAGCTAATTCCGCTTCTCTAACAGTAAAAATAGTAACAGAAAAACTAATTCCAATTAACAAAATCGCAAAAATAAGTAACTTAGCTATTTCGATGCGCATGCAGATCCTAAGTTCTTTTTATCTATTAATATTTATAAAGTATCACCAGAACTCAAAACCCAAGACTGAAGACAAGAAAAAGAAAAATGGACCCGGAGGGATTTTCGTCCATTGTTATACTTATGCGAAACAGCCGCGCTATCCTAAGATATTTCTTAGAGATGCGCTTGTGGATGAATGCTACGCATTCATCGGCAGTTCAGTATAACCAAGTTTCACCCATTTCTTTGGGGGTGAATGACTCAGCCCCTTTCTTTTCTAAAGAAAGGGGCTATGGCCTCGCACCCTCGGCCCCCCGCGTGCAAGGCGGGTGCTCTGCTACTGAGCTACAGGCCCAAGCTATGTTTTCTTCTATTTTCTCTTTATTATAAAGCCGTCGTTTTACTGATATTTTCTATAGTGACGCAGTCTAATAAAGCCTTTTGCTGCGTCGGCCGTCCTATATTTTCTATAGGTAAGATAAGAATAAATGCTTACATATAAATTTAAACTATTCTATTTTCTAAGTTACCCTTAATAACGCTTTTTATAACTTTCGTTTTATACTAATGCTATGACCACGCATAGCAAAAGGTTTCTAGGAGCTATTGTAATCTCTGACAGAAGGCACATTAGAGCTTCTTATATATTAGACGGAAAAAACATGGGATATAGAGAAGCCAAAGCTAGAGCAAGAACTAGGTTAAGAGACATGCTGGAAAAAAGAAAAAGCAGATATGGTGTGCTATATGATTTGAATGCAGTTGCAGGAGACGGAAAGGTAACATACGAATCGGGTGAAACAGCACAAAAATCGTCTATAAGAAATCATGAGCGTGTTCATCTTAAGGTAGAGAAAATACTTGATTCTAAGAGATGGCGCGTTGTAATGCCGTTAGAAGAATCAGTAGCTGAGGCTATTGCAAATTTTATAGAATTTAATAAAGGAGCTGACAGAGCGGAGAAAGGGATTAGAAAAGGAAACCGGTTTGGACGCCACAGCTTAATCTTTTTACAATGTATCGATAATGAAGAGACCAATGGAATCTTACATAGGTCTTTAGATATATTATATAGGAGTGCGAAAACAGATGAAAATAGAAATGTAGCATGGGCATTTGATACAGCAGCTAATTATATGCTATATCGAGAATGCTTAGCAGTATTAGGGCGTTTTGGTCTAAGAAAAGGGCAAGAAATACTATTTGAAGCGCTTAAAATAGCAAACAAGCGCAATCTGCAAACAGCCTGGCAATTTTTAGTGTCGCAGCTAGAAAAAAGAGCAAGCGACCAGCTAATAGACGAGATAAGATTAGATGGGAAGCCGGTTACTATCCGCAGTCCATATGCACCGCATTGTTATTATGATGATAATATTTTGTTAGCCCCCTCGTAGATCTTTGTTATATTTCTCCAATGCGATCCTTGCCAATAAGCTTTGTTACATTTTTCACAGAGCCAGAATTTTTCTTGAGACTTCAATACATTTTCTGGAACTAAAGCGCTAACTTTCTCTTTATCAACTAGTTTTAAACTTTCATTGCAACTTGGGCAGCGCGTTTGCTCTGGAAATTTAAATTCCAATGCAAGCGAGCTCTTTATCTCACGTAACTGCTCAGCTATTTTTTCAGATTTTAATAACAAGTAATTAATTTTTTGTTTTCTGCATCTATTCGCTAGTTCTTCATCTTTAGTAATAAAAATTAGATTATTTTTAGTTGCATAATCAATTAACTCACTATCCTTTTTTCCTTCAATAAATTCAGTATCTATGCCGAAAATTCTAAGCCATTTCGCAGTTTTCTTAAGCATCTCATCTAAGAGTAAGTGCATAACAAAAATTAGCAATAATAATTTAATTAGCTTATGAATATTTTGATAAATACATTTGATGGTACTTTCACGCGTAAAATCTGTTTAATCTCGTCGCCTTCAACTACTACGAGCCTTTTGCTTATCCTTTTCTCCCAATGCTCATAAGTATCGCTGCCATCTCCGCAAGGCGTTTTTCTACATGAAATTTCCAACTTTTTCCTTGGTAATCTAACTGGGCCAGAGAATTTCATTCCAAGGGTAGTAGTAAGTTCCTTTATCTGTGTTACCACTCCCTCTAAATCTTTCTGACTTTCTCCGCTTAATGTAATCTTTGCTTTAGTCATAGTTAAACCTCAACAGTTAAAAATAAACATAAAATTGATATACTGTCTTTGTGAATAAGGGTATTTAAATCTTCTCTGGCTCTGATTATTATGTGTTAATATATGGGAAAGATAGGTTTTTAAACAGTTTCTGGCAAGATAAGCCTTATGGTAAGATTAGTCTGTGCAGGTAATAGAATTACTCCACATGTAGTTTCAGCCAGCGCAAACAATGTATTTGGCAGATACAAAAAAGAAGAACCTCATGAAGTAAGAAAGCCAGATGTTGCAGGCCAGTCATATTTAGAACAAGCAAGAAGAACAAGGCAAATGTTAAGAGAAGCGAATCCGGAAGTAGTGAAACAGGTAATAGAATTTCATAGAAAATTAAATTTTGTTGAGGCATTAGCATTAGCTCAAAAAGAAGGAAAAATGGTAGTTCCAAACATTGTTCATGATAGAATTATAACCACTGATTATGAATATTTAACAAAAAATTATCCAGTATGGACAGGAACTTTAATTATTTATGAAGCGCCAGGCATTCCATTTGGAGAACAAGTAATATGTACTGATGAAATTTGGTTTATTAGAGATCGTCTTTCAGTAACCTTCAATACTCCTCTACGATTCTTAGGAAGAACAAATTGTGCATTAGTTGTAGAACATCCTGATTTTGAAGTAATAGATTTAGGAGATAAAAGATATGAAATTAGAGTATTAGATGGTGCAAATGTTCATCTAATAAAAAATTTTCCAATTAGAAAATATGGTTGGTATGTCCCACACACTAAAACAGGAATCCCACAAGGCAAAGCAGTAGGACAATCAAAAGATACTAGGTATTTACAGAGAATAGAAGACGCTTATATACTTCCTCTGGTTCGTGGCGTCTACGTCGACGGCGACGGGTGTGGCGTCGATGCAGGTCGCCTGACGTTCAACAAGTTTGGGGTGGCATTAGTCAGTCTCTGATCCGCTGATCGTTTTGAGTTTCCATACTCGAGACGCGAAACTCAAAACTCATGACCCAAAACTGAGAACTGAAAACTTGCTAAAGTAGTATATTTAGGTCCTTCTCTGCTAAGCTCGCTTTGTTTTAATACAAAGTTAGTGCAAACAAACTCTCCAAAGCTATCGTTTTTATGTTTCTCTAAAAAGTCATGAAGTTCAACCTTTTGTTTAACACGCGCAATAGTCGCGTGCGCAGTAAATTCCTCTCTTTTGAATTCGCTTGCTAGCGCTTCATTTATCTTTTTTGCCAATATGTAAAGCTCTTTGCTTTCGCAGCCAACCCAAACTACTTTAATATAATTTTCATTTGGGAATACACCAACACCATGCAGTTTGATATTAAAATTTGAGAAGTTCACTGTTCGTAGTCTTTCCTTAATATTGTTTATCTTATCCTCTTTAACATCACCCAAAAACTTTAGGGTTACATGTATGTTTTCTGGTTCAACTAATTTTATTCCTTTAATATCTAGCTCCTTAGCCAAGCTGGCGATCTTATCCTTTAATTCATTAGGTATTTCAACTGCTAAAAAGCAACGGATAGTTTTATTTTCTTCATTAGGCATAAACATTTAAATTAAAAATAAAATATAAACTTATGGTTAATGAGACTTTTTACTTAAAAGAGAGCGGTAGCTCATTACTTTTCTCAGAAAACGAGATAAAAATAAAAGAGGCATTTGAAAGCAGCGGCTATGGTATTAGAGTTTTTCATGATAATAAAATTGGATTTGCATATTGCGAGCAGGAGAAAGACCTAGGTAAGGCACTTGATAATGCTAAAAAAGCAGCTCGCTTGGAAATAAAGAATTTCTCCTTTGTTGAAAAGTCAGTTTACAAGAAAATAAATATAATGGATAGGAAAATCCTTGAAATTGATGAGACTCACCTTAAGGATATCATTTATGAAATAAAATCTGGTATCGAAAAATTTACAAAAAACTGCCGCATAAATGTGGAGGCAGGAAATTTGGGATTAAATATTAAGAATACGAGCGGCTTAGATGCAAACTATGAAAAAACAGGTATTGAAATATATGCCGAGGCAATGTTGGATGATGGTTTTGGGCATTCTTATCTGTCATCAGTTTCATTACCAGAAGATTTTGTTAAAATAGGAGAGGAAGCAGGAGAAATGGCACGTGCAATGCGAGGTGCGAAAAAAATGCAAAGTGCAAGTTATACCGTTGTGTTTGATTTGGAGGCATTGCATAGCATGCTTAGCGTGCTGCTCCCATCTTTTTCAGGTGATTGGAAAAGAAGAAAGATATCTTTTATTTCTGACAAGGTTAATAAGAAAATATTTAGTGATGAGTTAAATATTTATGATGATGCTGCTGCAAGCGCATCTGCGATCAGGCCTTTTGATGATGAAGGAGCACCAAGTAGGCGAATTCCTTTGATTGAAAATGGGGTTATTAAAAATTTCTTATACGACCACGAAACAGCAGCTTTGGATAATTATACGGGAAATGGTGCATGTAGTAGGGGTGATTATTCTACACCTCCAAGCATAGGGAATTCAAATCTTGTTATTAATAGTAGTAATGGTTATTCCAACTTTGAAAATGAGCTAAAGGAGTTTATCTTAGTAAAATCATTGCATGGAACGCATACATCAAACCTAACAACCGGTGATTTTGGAGTTGAAGTAAACGCAGGCTTCCATTATAAAGATGGTCAAGCTAATCCAGTTCGTGGTTTCATAATTAGTGGAAATATATTTAATCTTTTCAATAGTATAGAAGGGATGGAAAAAAATAGCAAGGTATTTGATAATTTAATTGCACCTAGAATCGCATTTAAAGATGTACATGTAGTGAGCTAATGGTGAATACATGAAACAATTTAAAACTACAGAAGAAATCACAGTTCCTGAAAAGCTAATTGACCAAATCATTGGTCAGGATAAAGGCGTTAATATAATAAAAAAGGCAGCTGTGCAAAAGCGTAATGTCTTACTTATTGGACCGCCAGGCACAGGAAAAAGCATGCTTGCGCAAGCAATGGCAGAGCTTATGCCTACTGAAGAGCTAGAAGATGTTTTGGTTTTGCCAAATTCAAATAATGAGAACCAACCAATAATAAAAACAGTTAAGACCTATCCCACTTACGATTATCTAAAGAAAAATCCTGATTATGCAAGACTTTACATGCCACAGGAGTTAGCTGTAATAAAAAAACACACTGAACAAAAAAAAGTTGAGCTTTTACCAGAGGCGCTAAAGCTAGGTTTGGGAAGAAGAATAACTAATTATAGAAAAAACATGGATGAGATGCCAAAGGGGATATCTTCTACATTTATCTTAATGATATTAGCAATAACAATGCTTGCTTTAATTTTTCTAATAGATATACCAGAGAACTTGAAATGGATGGTAATAACTACGCTAGGTATCCTTGCGTTTCTTTTTATTATTTCAAATGCAACTGCGGGCTTAAGCAGAAGGCTTGGTCCATTTGAGCAGAGTTACCCAAAACTAATAGTAGATAATACTGAAAAGAAAACTGCACCGTTCATCGACGGTACAGGTGCAAAAGCGGGCGCATTACTTGGTGATTGTAAACATGATCCGTTACAATCATTTTTTAACACAGAAATAAACATACTAAAAAATGGAAATTTGCAAAATATTTTGATGAATGAATTTGTAGACAAAATGATTGCGAAATACCCGGGATTAATAGAAAAAAATGAAGAGAGTTATGAAGGTTTATTATTGCCAGAAGAGGAAAAGGCTTATACATTTGGATACAAGAATGGAAAAATTCGAAAAGTTCTAATAATCGCAGTTAATAGAAGACCTCATAATGGAAAATTAAAAGTATTGAAATACAGTGGTGGCTCGCTTTTGGTTACCCCAGAACACAAAATTTATACTAATGAAAAGTATGTTGAAATTAGTAAATTGAAAGGCAACGAAAATATAGTTACGAATATTAATTATGTTTCGCATGATGGGGGTTCTAATCAGTTATTCTTATCTAGAGGTTCGCGCACTGTTCGTATAAATGAAATTTCAGAAATCAATGCATTAGGTTTTGTTTATAACATAACAACCGAATCAGGAAACATATTTGCAAACGGTATTTTAGTAAGTAATTCTGGCGGCCTTGGTACCCCTCCGCATCTTCGTGTCGAAAGTGGCGCAGTGCACAAAGCAAATAAAGGTGTTCTATTCATAGATGAAATTGCATCGCTGAAATGGCATTGGCAACAAGAATTGCTAACAGCAATGCAAGAAAAAAGATATTCAATTACTGGTCAAAGCGAAATGAGCAGTGGTGCACTAGTAAAAACAGAGCCAGCACCAACTGATTTCGTACTAGTTGCAGCAGGCAATCTTCCAGATATGCAGCAGATTCATCCAGCATTGCGCTCGCGCATACGAGGCGCAGGCTATGAAGTTTATGTAGAAGATTCAATGGAAGATAGCGAAGAAAATGAAAACAGAATCGTGCAGTTCGTTGCGCAAGAGGTTAAAAAAGATGGAAAGATCTCGCATTTTTCGCGCGATGCAGTGCTTGAAATTATTGAAGAAGCACGAAGATTATCTTCAAGGCGCAAGCGCTTTACACTTAATCTAAGAGAAATTGGTGGACTAGTGCGCGCTGCTGGTGATATTGCGCGCGAGCAAAAGGCGAAATACGTTGAACGCGAGCATGTGTTACAAGCAAGAAAGATATTTAACCCAATAGAAAGTCAGCTTGGTAAAAAAATAATTGAGCAGAAAAAAGAATACCAGACAATAGTAACTGAAGGCTATGCAAATGGCAGGGTTAATGGTTTGGCTGTTCTAGGGGAGTCAATGGCCGGGCTTGTATTGCCTATTGTTGCAGAGGTTACACCTGCTGCCAGTAAATCAGAAGGAAAGGTAATTGCAACTGGCAAGCTTGGGGCAATCGCAAAGGAAGCTGTTGAAAACGTTTCTGCAATTGTGAAAAAACACATTGGTACGGATATAGCGCAGATGGATATCCATATTCAGTTTATCGGAACTTATGAAGGTGTTGAAGGCGATAGCGCTAGCATAAGCATTGCTATAGGAGTAATAAGTGCTTTAGCGGATATACCAATTAATCAGCAGGTAGGAATGACTGGCTCGCTGGATATACGAGGAGGGGTTTTACCTATTGGCGGAGTTAGTGCAAAGATCGAAGCAGCAATTGATTCTGGATTGCAAATAGTTTTAATTCCAAAAACAAATGTTGAGGATGTTTATTTAAGCGCTGAGCGGAAGAAGAAAATAAAAATAATTCCAGTAAGTAATATTTTAGATGTTTTACAATTCGCATTGAAGGAATCTGCTCAAAAGAAAAAACTAATTGCTAAGATGAAGAAGCAGTTTAAATGATAAATTTAGCTGTGTAGTCTTTAACGTAATCAAGCGATACGGGTGTTCTTTTTTTCTTTTCCATTTCTTCGTTTTTTCTTGCAATGTCGAGCGCCATTTTTACGATTTGCTCATTGGTAGCATTTAGTCTATAACCATTCAATTCTAGTAAATGTTCAAGAAAATGTGTGGCTGTTCGTTTATTTCCATCAACAAAAGGATGCCCTACTATTATTTCATAGTAAAATTCAATGCATGCTTCTTTTTTATTCTTACTTTCGTTATATCTTTCTATAGTTCTTTCTATCTTGCCGTCATAGTGCATGCCTAAAGTTCCACCAAATAATTCGATAAGTTTGTCGTGTTCTTGTATTATTTGCTTCTTTGTGAGCATCTAATACCTCGCAAGTTCTTCGTATGCCTTAGCCCTTTTTTTCATAATTCTCTCATGTATCTCTTTTTCATCTTCTTTTTTGGACTGACCAAATAAGCGCATTATGAAATTTTTGATATTTTTTATTATTCTCATGTTAATATCCTTGAGGAGAAATATTTATAACCAGTTGCGAAAGATGAAGAAGCAGTTTAAATAACTTGTATAAAGCTTTATAAATTACCACATATATAATAACTTATGGCTTTGGCACAAAGAACAATTGGATTAGCCACAATGGTATTTGATAAACACGGTAGAGACCTAAGTACTGGTAAATATACCATGATGATGTCTAACGAACTGCATCCTCTTTCTAAGCTTGCTACTGGGTTTAAGCGAGATCACCCTAATAAAAAGATTCATCGACAATCAAGGTTAGTAACCAAGAAATATGACCTTGATGAGAACCCAAATGCTAAACCGGTTTTTGTACCGAAATCACTAGAGCCAAACATTGTTCTGAAATTATTACCAAAAATATTGTTAGCCAGATTGCTTGCTGACCCTGTTTTGAAAATGGCAATGAATGATGGCATGGGGAGTGAATATGATGCAAGAACAGCAACTGTTAGTGTAAAGGGAACTCATGATTTTTATCATGAAATAGGGCATCATGCCTGGTCCTATTATCTCCCTAAGCCAGAAGAAGTTGCGCAGCGTGATGCAATAATAGCTGCACTCCCAGAAGATCGTTCCACAAGACATACTGTTCCAATGACTATGGTGCCACAAAGACAAAGAAGATATTCGCAATTAGTTGGTGGATACGATGATATGCTGATCCAACTAAAAAAGTTGGATCAACTATACAAAACCAACTGAGATAAAATCCGGAAAACAGAATCGGTAAAACTTATTTGGTTTTGTATATAGAAGCAGGACTTATAGATCTGGAATTTGTAGCATCTTATCTTTACATAGCACAAAAAGAAAGTGAAGGTACTGTGTTTTTCAGAATAGAAAGTCCTACTAGTTTCCAAGATGGGGACGAGGTCACAATGGATAGGATTGCACTAATTCATGTGTTAGATGCTGAACGAAGAGTAGAAAGGCCGTTAACATTAGCTGAAGAATTAGCAATAAGATTAGATATAACACTAGGATTTGCTGAATTTGCTCTTGAAAAAGATCGAGCTGCGCTTATAAAAACACTAGAATTATATGGAACTGGAGAACCAGAGCTTGTTGAAAGAATTAGGACAGCATAATTATTTCTTTACAATCTGCAATATATCTCCATCCTGCAAAACATGTTCCAATCCTACGCGCTGGCCAGGATGTTTTACGCTTTTTCCCCAAACTAATGCGAATTTAAATTCTTTTCTTAGATCGCGATGCAAGGAATCGCAAACCATAGCAACATTCGTGCTGCGCTTAATAATTAATGGCTCTTCAAAATCTGCTTTTTCGCCTCTGCGTTTTGTGAATATTTTTATGAAATTCAACTTTGAGTGTATCGCTTCTTTTAATAGATCTATATTTAGATTTTTTTCAGCTGAAATCGGAACAAATTCTATCGGCAGGTTTATCTTGTTCTTATCAATTAAGTCTATTTTATTCGCTACAACTAATGCAGGAATATAAACCCTATTTCCTTCCAGTACATCAATCAGATCATCAATTGTTGCATCTTGCCTAAAGACTACTTCAGCGCTATAATGCCCATATTGATTGAGCACTGCAATAACCTCGCGCTCGCCTATTTTTGTTAATTTAACTGTATGCTCTATGTTTATCCCGCCACGTAAACTTTTAGAAATAGAAATGTTGGGCGGTCTTTTATTTAATTTAATTCCAAATCCTTCCAATTCGCTGATTATAGTATAATACTGCTTTGGTACTGCAGCATCAATTATAATTAAAACTAAATCTGAACTTCTTGCAACTGCGATTACCTCGCGTCCGCGGCCTCTTCCTTCCTTTGCACCTTCTATTATACCTGGCAAGTCCAAAATCTGTATTTTAGCACTCTTGTACTCCATTACTCCGGGAATGCATTTTAATGTTGTAAAAGCATACGCAGCCGTCTTAGATTCTGCTTTTGTGATTTTTGTTAATAAAGTGCTTTTCCCTACGCTTGGGAATCCGATGATTGCTACTGTTGCATCACCTGTTTTCTTAACATCAAATCCTCCGCCGCCTGCACCATGTTTTTTTGGCGATATTATTTCACGGCGCAATTGCGCTATTTTTGATTTTAGAATTCCGATATGAAACTCAGTAGCCTTGTTCTTCTGCGTACGTGCAAGTTCTTTTTCTAATTCTGCTAGTTTTTCTTGGAGACCCATGGAAATCAATTGCTCAAACTATACCTTCTAAGTTCCTTTTTTCTATCTTTATAGTTAGGAAGCACCTTTTCAACTATTTGCCAAAATTTATGCAAGTGATTGCGTTCTTTTGTATGTGCTAGTTCGTGCACAATAACATAATCCATCAGTTCTTGCGGCAAGAATAACAATGCGAAATTTATGCTAATATTATTCTTCGATGAGCAGCTGCCCCAGTTTGTTAGATTTTTGCGAATGCGAATTCTGCCAATTTTTGAGTTGAAATGCTGCGCATTTAATTCACTTACCCTAGCAATGACTGTTGGCAATGAGTTTCTTGCAAATGCTATTTTCTGTTGATCTGTTAAGTTATCAGGTATTGCATTTATTTTAGTTTGTGGCCTAACTAGCTTTCTTATCATGCGCTTTTCTAAATTATACGCAGCATTAGTTCTTTCTTTTTCTGGCCATCTGCGTGGTAAGGTTATTGATATTACGTTTTCTTTTATTCTGGCAATTGCATTTCTATTTTCGCTTAGATAGTACTGGACAGTGTAGTTTTGACCCTTTACTTCTATTTCTTTCTGTGCATACATATTAAAATATCAGAAAATAAATTAAAAATATGATCGCTCACCCAAATGCCAGGGACCTACGGTCCCTAGCGCAACCCCCCTCTGAATCTAATAAATCAAAGAAAGAGGTTCGCATACAGATGCTCGCGCTACGAAATGCTATTAGCGAAAGCGAGCGCAAGCAGAAAGGCGAAGAAATAATGCAAAAGTTGTTTGCATTAGATGAGTTCAAGTCTGCAAAATGCATCGCCTTCTATATCTCAAAAGGAAGCGAGGTTGCAACGCTTGATATGATTAAGAAAGCGCTGTCATTGGACAAAGAGATACTTGTGCCGCATACAGATCATGAAATTGAGCTAGTTAAGTTTACTTCATTTGAAGATTTAGCACCAGCAAGATTCGGAATTCTTGAGCCAAAAACAAAAATAAGAAGCGAAAAGGCCCCAGATATAATAATAGTTCCAGGCTTATCATTTGATTTAGATCTTCATCGCTTAGGATATGGAAAAGGCCATTATGATAAACTATTAAAAACGCTGAATAGCATAAGAATAGGTGTATGCTTTGATATGCAGATAATCGAAAAAATACCAAGGCATGAGCATGATGAAAGATTGGATATTGTAATAAGCGAGAAGCGACTACTCATTTTATAAGCGTATTTGTACACTATAAATAACATGGGATTAGAACTATCGCAGAGGCCCGTACTAAAGCAAGCGTTGGAACAACGACAAGAATTAAAATTAGTATTAAAAATAGCTCCGCCAGATGGCTGGTCTTTCAGAGAACCACCACCAACTAAAGAAATAGAAACGTACAAGGGAAAACCTGCCATTAGAATCCAAAGGAGTGAACTTGAATCATTCGCAGATGCTGTAAAAAATATTTTACAGTTGCTAGGACAGGTTGATCCAAGAGTAGTATTAGTTTCTATGCGCGGTGCGATTCCTCTTTTTAGATGCTTGGTAAAGGCAGTTGATCAGAAAAAAAGGGTAGATGGTGACTGGACAACAAGAGCATTTGAATTAAGGCGAACTAATTTTACTGCAGCCAAGCTTTATACTAGCTATTTTATTGATGGCTTAAGTGAAGTTGTTGGTGAAGGCCTAAAAAATGCATTTGAAACTGCAGCAGGGGGAGATGCTAGACGAGTAGTTTTCTTGGATACTTCAGTAACAGGAACCAAACTTGGTTGGTTTATGCCTCAATTTATTGAGGGAATGGGTCAAGTTGCAGAACAACTTGGAAGGATTGAGCTTGTTAATATTATTCTCCATCATGCTAAGCCAGGTATGCGTGCAACAGAGCAACTCGCAGGTAACGTTTCAGTAACAACACATAATTTTGGTGTTGAAAGTCTAATAACAGAGGATAACCCGACGCTACTCGGTGTAGACCTTCGTAAAATTGAACAGGTAACTTGTGCAGAGGGTGCAATAGGTGAAATACATGCCTATGAAGATGAAGTTCCAGCAGGAATTTTGATTGAAGACGGTTCTAATGTTTCTTTGGTTAGACCGAGACATGATGAAAAAACAGCAGCATTATTTGCTAGGTTGATTGGAGATGTCGCTCGCAGCACATAGAGAAAGAGTTGTCCGACAACTCGTTCAGCTTAGACATACTGGCTTCAAAGAGAAGGTGCCAGAGATTGAGGCAGTTTTAAAAGTTTTTGATAGACTAAATCCTGAATCAGATACAGCAAGAAGCGTTATGGAGAGTAGATATACAAAACTGATTGATGAGTTAGAGTCTCTTTTGGAGATGTGGAGAAAAGGGATACCAATAAACATTTTTGCAGATTTAAATGCTCCTTTTAGAATACTTTATGAGCTTGCAGAGTGTGTAGTTAAGAAAGAGATATTAGCTTATGTTTCAATGCATAGCCATGGAAAGGATTTTTTTCCACAGTCAATAAGATACGCGTTTACAAATGCTAGACGAATTATAGAAAGTAGCGCAATAGATATTGGCTTAAGTGTAGAACCAGAAGGATGCGGTTATGCATATTTTTTTGAGCTTCATGGCCTTAGAGTATTGCATGTTTTCGCTGATTTTGATGGAAAAGGCGGCATAGATTATAGGGAAACTGAAGGCTTGGAAGCATTACGCGGAAAACGAGTTTTATTGATCGAGGATGATGTTAGAACCGGACAAACATTGCGCGCAGTATTAGCTAATATCGAGAGGCTAGCTATTGCGAGACTTGAAATATTTTTAGGCAACAGTACGCTTTATCAAAATACGCATGCACTTCCGCCACAGATTTCGAGATTTTATCTAAACAGAGGAGAAGAGAATATAGCTTTACATGATACAGAAGATCGCGCATTTGTTAGTTTTGTTGAACAAAGGTTATTCGAAGAATATGGCATATACAGATAACTCGCGAATAGAAACGCTTTTTATACCATTTGCGCAATTGTAATTATGGGATCTAAAATTTCAATAGCAGTTCTCGCCAGCGGCAGAGGCAGTAATTTCCAAGCAATTATTAATGGTATTGCTAAAGGAGAGGTTAATGCAGACATAAAAGTGCTTATTACAAATAACCCAGAAGCGCAAGCAATAGAAAGGGCAAAGAAAGCAAAGATACCGATTGAGATTATTGATGAAAAAAAATCAGGAATGCGAGAACAATTAGACTTAGAAATTAAAAAAACGCTAGATAAATATAATGTAGATTTAGTAGTCCTTGCAGGTTATATGAAACTAATAAAATCCAAGGAGCTTTTGCAAGCTTATCGCAACCGCATTATTAACATTCACCCATCTTTGTTACCTGCGTTTCAAGGTTTGCATGCGCAAAAACAGGCATTTGATTACGGCGCAAAAGTAAGCGGATTAACAATTCATTTTTTGGATGAGCAATTAGATCACGGTCCAATAATCTATCAGGAAGCAGTTGATATAAGCGATTGCAAAGACGAGGAGGAAGCGGCTGAAAAAATACTAAATCGAGAGCATAAGGCTTATAAAAAAGTTATTGATTCATTCTCAAAAGGAAAATATGTAATAGAGGGGAGAAGGGCAAAATTTGTTCCTTATTAGGTGTGCATATGCGTATTCTTTTAATGAATCCTTTTTTTCATCCATACTACGGTGGAACAGAAAAGCATTTGTTAGAAGTAGGCAAGCGATTAGCGAAAAAGCATGAGATAAGTATATTAACAGCGCGCTTAGATGGCACAGAAGAAAAAGAAGAAGTATATGGAATAAACATAATTCGCGAGCCTGCTAAAGTTTATTATTCTGCCCCTCATCCGTTGCCACCACCTGTGCCAATATTTAAAAATCATAAGAAATATCTTGCCGAAGCTATAACTAGTGTAGATCTAGTCCATACCCATAATCGCTTTACATATATGCCAAGTGATGCACATCTAATTAAGAAACATGGCAAAAAGCTTTGTTTAACATTACATAATGCACGGCCGCAGAATATTGATGCAATAACTGATATTTTTGGCGGATTGTTTGATGACATCATATCAAAAAAATTCATGTACCAGTGCGATGGTATAGCTGCAGTAAGCAACGCAACGCTTAATTCAACGCTTCCGAGCGATTATAAAGGAATAAAAAAAGTAATTTATAATGGTGTTGATGAAAAATTATTTAGACCAATGAAAAATAACGATTGGAAAGATAAGCTAGGTATAAAAGAAAAAATGATTCTAACAAATGTTCGCCTGCTTCCGCAAAAAGGCCTTTACTATCTAATAAGCGCAATGAAAAAGATTCATAACGCTGAGCTGGTTATTTTTGGCCGTGGTCAGATGAAACGTGAATTAGAGATTCATGCAAAAAAAATCAATGTGAAAGTTCATTTCGTAACCGAGCGCATAACTGACGCGCAATTAGTTAAACTTTATGGATCAGCAGATTGCTTTACATTGCCATCGCTCTACGAGCCTTGTAGTGTTGCATTAATAGAGGCAATGGCTTGCGCAAAGCCAATAGTTGCAACAGATGCTGGTGGCAATAAAGAATTAATAGAAAATTGGAAAGGTGGGATAATTGTGCCAACGCGCGATAGCGATTCATTGGCAAATGCAATAAACAAAATCTTAAATAACAAAAAGCTCGCAACAAAGTTTTCCCAATTCAATAGAAAGCGTGTTCTTAAGGGTTTCACTTGGGACATTGTAGCAAAGAACGTTGAATTATTTTATAAATCATTATGGTGAAATTGTTCTATGTTTGACATCTCTGTAATAATTCCAACAATAAACGAAGGTAAATACCTAGAAAAAACATTAAAGGCAGTGAAGGCACAGGATACCAAATTGAAATATGAATTGCTTATTTGTGATAGTGGGAGCAAAGATCGCACGCTTGAAATAGCAAAGAGATATACTAACAAAATATTTAATATTGAAAAACATGGAATATGGCACGGTAGAAATGAAGGTGCAAAAAGGGCTAAAGGCAAGATATTTGTTTTTATAGATGCAGATACATTAATCCCAAGGAATTACCTAAACGCTATTTACTCAGTTATGCAAAACCAAGATGTAGTAGGCATATCTTGTGCATTTAATTTTGATAAGAAAGATAGAATATTGGAGTTTATTCAAAACATCCAGAATAGGTATCTTGTTCTGAAAGCCATAGATGGAAAAGGAAGTCTGCTTGGCTGTAATATTTCCATAAAACGCGAATCGTTTTTCAAGGTTGGCGGATTCCCAAATGCACCACAAGAAGATAGTGCTATGACCAAGGTACTGGAAAAGCACGGAAAAATAATGTTTTTGCCAACACCAAAGGTTATTACATCTTCCAGAAGGGTAAAGAAAACTGGGGTTGTGAATACTTTGTTATATTATGCGAACCTTGAGTTAGTATCTAATAATAAGAATGAGGCGCTGAAGAAGATTTCTGTTTTTAAGGATTATAAGGAAGTAAGATAAGTTTCCATCGGCTTTCAGCAATGGGTCAGGAATTGAAATAATCACACCGTTGCCAAAAATGGCAAAAAGCGAAGCTTTAAAAATAGTTTGGAACCTATTAATTCTAAAATAAATAGTCTAGCTTAATTACTAGACAATTGGGGGGTTATATATGAAATTGAATTATGCTAGTGTAAATACCGGAAAAAGTACTAGGAATGAAAGGAGATCTAAATTTGCAAGCGCTGCTGTTTTGGTTGCTGGATTGGGATTGTTAAACGCGTGTGCAAGTGCGCAGATTGTTGGAAAAGGAAAAGAAAATATCAAGGCAGAGGCAACTGACGCAAAACCAAAACCAAAAACAAGAAGTCCTGAATTACCAGATTACGTTAGTGACAATGGATCTTGCATAGTAGATAAAAAAATTATTGGTGGCAACCCAGAAGTTTGGGGGCATATTTATGGCCCGGATGGTAAGATGGAGATATATAGAATAGCTGCCTGTGATGTTGATGGTGATGGTTCTGTAGACAGAATCGATAGAACTGATTTTGAGATCGCTAACATGCTTACTATATCCATTAAGGATGGGGTAGTAACAGGTGCAGAGTTTATTCTTCACCCTGCAGAAACAATTAAAGTAAGCAGAGATGTTGTTCCTCAATGTGAGCGTACTAGTTTGTATAATTATAAAGTGAACCCATCTGAATATGATTTTGCCTGCGACTTAAAAGGTGATTTTCTTGCAGCCCTTCAACATATAAGTGACGCATTTGTTAAATATTTTAAAGCAAAAGCAGAAACTAAAATTTAAATTTGGCGATCTTATGAAACTTAACTATAGTAGACAAATCGGACAAAATAGTAGGGATAGAACAAGGCCAACAGCATTTGCTGCTGTTTTGCCATTGCTTGCAGCCTTGGTACTTCCTACCAAAGCACGCGCACAAGAGTGCGATTTTAGTATTGATTGTAATATTTGGACTGTTGCTGATTTAGTAATGACTCATGCAGATCATTCTATGGATATTACTACTACTTACACTCGTAGAACACATAGTGGTGAAGAGATAGAAGATGGCAAGGATTATCACAAAGTCCATATTAAAGCAGTTGATATAGGTGGTACGAAATACTATGTTTTATTTTTTGATCATGCATCTAGTGAAGGCAAGATCGATAAATCTGATTCATTAGTGATTTTGACTGCTAACCCAGATCCTTTAGGTAAAGGTGTTTTAGATAATGAAACCGCTCTTAGAATCATAAATTTGAGAAATTCTGGTATTAGCTCGGGCGGTAGTAATTTTGCTATTATGAATGTGAGAGGACCAGGTCCTGGTGCAAAACCAACTAGCACAAAGACGATTGTAACTAATGAAGGGCTTGGAGATAATGCTGATAGATGTTTGGAAGAGGAGCAAGCGCCAGGTATGTTCTCAAGAGACGGTTGTATGGGATATTTTAGCAGTGATTATAATTACAATCCAGTTGATAAAGACTCCTACACACGTCTTATAAAACGCATAGGTCAAGCTTTAGTTGAGCAGGTTAAAGCTGCAGCTGCAGCGCCAGCAAGCCAATAAGCCCGGAATAGGTTTCTCTTTTTTTCCTTCATTTTTCAAATCGATATAAATAAAAAATCATAATTACAATAATTTTATGGTGAAACATATGGGAAAATACAGTTTTACTGTAATTATCGAAAAAGATGAGGATGGAATGTATGTAGCAGAAGTTCCTGATTTAAAAGGTTGCTACACACAGGGCGAAACACTGCAGGAGGTACTTGAAAATATAAAAGAAGTAATTGCCCTTTGTTTAGAAGGTCAAAAAGATGTTCATCCACATGAATTTGTAGGTGTACAGAGAGTTGAGGTTTCTGCATGAAGCTTCCCTTAGTGGATGCGAAAACCCTAATCAAAATTCTTGTTCTTAAAGGTTACACACAAATAAGGCAAAGTGGTAGCCATGTTCAATTCAAGAATGAAAAAGGCATTCTAATAACAGTTCCTGTTCATCCTGGAAGAGATATTGGCAGAGGACTTTTAAGAAAGATTATAAGGGACATGGAATTGAGCAGAGATGAATTTATAGGACTTCTGGAAGAAGTGTGAGGAAAGGACAATGAAAAAATTTAAAGCATTGTCAGCGTTGCAAAAAAACGCTGACAATATTTGTCAACAAAATGTTGACAAAGCAATAGATTTTGTGTTTTTGCTTTATGACATTGAAGATTTTTTAAGAAAGCAGGGAAACACTACCAGAAGAAAAGCGTGGAAACATTTTTCAAGCAAATTTTATTACGATGAGTTTTCTGAAATTTTAGGTTATCTGCGTGAATCTAATAAAATAAAATTCCTTAATAGAGACAAAGTAAAATGGATCTTTCAACCATTATGCGATTATGATGGTACATGTATGAATAAAGCATATAGAGAAGTTTATCCGGCTCTTTTAGGAGGAAAATATAAAGATAAAGGTTGGAGCTATCTTTGTAAAAAACATTTTAATAAAGAACAAAAGATATTTCATGGAAAATTGCCTAATGCCGATCTATGATAGTCCGCTACTCAAAACTCATAAACCCAAAACTAAGCTAACTTCCATCTCTTTCCTTTTTCTTTATCTTCTAATTCAATGCCAATTTCTGCTAGCTTTGCACGGATAATATCAGCTTCTTTGAATTTTTTATTTGCGCGTAATGAATCACGAAATGATATTAGCTGTTCTAATCTTCCTTCTGCAGTATCAGCTAATTTTTCCCAATCAATACCTAAGTTATCACTAACCCATCCTTGCAGTTCCGTTATTTCTTTGAATTTTTTCTCAATCTCTTCTTTCTTCTCTTCCAATCCAAATATCAAAAGTATTTTTTCTAATTCTTTTATTAGTACATTAACGTGTTTTCCATCTGCTTCTTTGCCTGAGATATGCGCGTTAATTAATCTCAATAAATCAAAAAGGCTAGCAAGCGCATCTGGCGTATTAAAATCATTTTCCATATGCTTGTAAAACTCATCAATTTTCTCTTTCGCAGCGCTTTTGAATTCTTTATTTGGTTTTCCTTTCTTATTAGCTTCTTTCATCAAACCAAGAGTATTGAATATCCGTTCTACTGATTCTTCTGCAGCATTTAATTGCTCTTCATTATAATCTATTGGACTGCGGTAATGGGTTTGTGAAAAGAACAAACGAACAGCATTTGCACTGAATTTATTAACAACTTCCTTAACAGTTATGAAATTGCCAAGGCTCTTACTCATTTTTTCTCCATTAACTGTTAGAAAACCAGTATGTAACCAATAATTGCAAAATTTGCTACTAGTTGCAGCTTCGCTTTGTGCAATCTCATTTTCATGATGCGGAAATATTAAATCGCGCGCTCCGCCATGTATATCTAATTTTTTTGCGTACTTATTTGCCATTGCGCTGCATTCTATGTGCCAGCCAGGTCTGCCTTTACCCCAAGGTGAATCAAATTCTATTATCTCATTATTAGTTTTTTTCCATAAAGCGAAATCCTCAGCAGCCTGTTTTGTTTCATCAACCTCTTTTCTAGAACCAGCCTTTATCTCATCCATTTTTTGATTACTAAGCCTTCCATAATTCTTAAACTTGCTTACATCATAATAAACGCCAGTTTCTGTTTCATATGCATAGCCATTCTCAATAAGTTTTTCTATTAGTTCAATTATTTCTTTTATATGCTCAGTAACCTTTGGATAAACATTAGCACGAATAATATTTAGTTTATCAAAATATTCAAGCGCTTCGTTATGATTTCGTTCTACGAGCTTCTTAGGCAATTCTCCAGTTTCTTTGCATCGTTTTATTATTTTGTCATCAACATCAGTAATGTTTTGTATATGAAAAACAGAGCTACCATTTGCAGTCAAGTAGCGTTTTATAATATCAAATGCAACATATGTTCGCGTATGGCCAATATGTGCGCTATCATAAGGAGTAAGGCCACAGACATATATGGTTATTGCCTTGAGCATTGAGCCTTGAGCATTGAGCTCCTCTATCTGTCTGGAAAATGAGTTATACATTTGCATAATTGCCTGAATCTACAAGCAAGTGTTTATAAATTTATTCTTAGTAACAAAAACAAGGTGATAATATGGTAGATACTCCAGTTGCAACAGCACAACCAGCAGCTCCAGCAGCTCCAGCAGCACAACCTGCTCCAACTTTTTTAGATGATCCAAAGGCACTAGCTGGCATTGCTTATTTGGCAGGTGGTATTGGCGGTTATGGTTTTGGTGATGGCGGTTATTGGGGTCTTTTAGGATTAATAATTCCATTGGCTATTTATTTTCATAATAAAGGAAAGAAAAATGACCCATTCCTTGCCTTTTGTTCATTTCAAGCATTCTTATGGACATTAGTTGTTGTTGGAATAGGATTTGTATTTTATTTCTTATTCGTAGCATCTTTAAGAACCGCTTACTATGATCCAATTGGGTATTATGCGGGTGGTGGATTAGGTGCGTCCCTAGGATTAATTGGTCTGTTTGGCATGGTAGGATTTGTTATTATGTTAATAGATCTTTTCCTAGCATTCAAAGCATATAGTGGCGAGAAGGTTAAACTGCCAGTAATAGGCGGTATGGCAGAGCATCCGTTCTTGTAGGGATATTTCATAACCTAAGGAATACATTAAACGACCGACGCAGCCTAAGAGAACATAAGACTGCGTCACTATAGAGAATATCGGTAGTACGACGTATTCATGAGAATGAGAAATTAGAAGGCGATATCATGGATGGATCAAAGCCTGCAACAACTTTATTAAAAATTCTTGTTGCTTTTTATTTTCTTTTTGATCTTTTATTGCTTGGGTTAGGTGTTTTGTTTATAATTGGTGGTGTATCAGTTCTAGAAACGCTTAAAGGTTATGGATTATATGGTGCTTTACTTGATTTTGCTGGGGGTTTATTAGCATACATAGGAATAGTTCTTGTTATCACAGCAATAATCGGCTTTGCTATCACATTCTATCTATGGAAAAGGAATAAGTTTGCTTATTTTCTAGTGCTAGTTAGCAGTGCGATGAGCGTTTTAAGCGTTGTCGTAGGAAATATTCCTGGGCTTATTGGATTAGTTCCTATCTATATCCTATGGTTCCACCAGCCTACTAAGGAATTATTTAGTTAAGAGCGATGTATTATCCTCAACTGTTCTAGTTTTTTATCTACAAACCATCTCATTACTTCTAAGAATTGATCTATTCTTGCAGCACCTAACTCCCCAGGCATTCCTTTGCTATATGATGTGATACCTACTAATTCTCCGGTATCTTGAAGGATAACCGGCCCACCGCTAAAGCCACCTGTTGAAAGTGCTGTAGTTTCAACCATAGAATATACGTGCAGCCCTCCATCAAGAAGTGACTCAACATTATTATTGACAATTCTCCCCATCTGAAAATATTGATTATCTCCTACATGACCAAATACCTCAATGTTTGCACCTTTTCTTATTTTTCCTAGTCGAGCGAATCTGACATTTGTAGGACTAAATTCAACATTTGGTCCAAAGTCAATTTTACATATAGCAACTTCATAATTGGGATTCCAAACAATACGTTGTGCATTATACGTTCTACCATTATATTGTACATAAAAGTTTTCTGAGTTAGCAACAACATGATAAGCAGTGATAAAATATCCATCTGTGCTAAGTAAAATTCCTCCTCCGCCATTTACTGAGATATAGTTTCTTTTTATTTGATCTTTTAGTGTCGTAGGGTCTATCACAGTACTATCTGTAACCTGTTTTATCATTGCTTGAAAACTTAACATTTCAATTAAAATACTATAATCTACGTAAGTAGGATTTTCTACCCCTAAGGAATGCAAATATAATCTACCTACTTTAAAGGCAGGGTCATTAGATAAATCGTAAGATGGGGTTCTACCTCTCGGGTCACGTGATCTTAAAGCTTTTATCAATGATGTTATCTCTCCTTCAACAGTTGAGTTTCTTGTTTTTAATATTTCATTTATTTCTCTCAAGGTTGTGTTATCTCCTATTAACTCACTAATTCTTCTAAGCATTTCTTCTCTTTCGGTATCTTCAGGTGCTGCTTGTTTTGCTGCTTGAGCTTCTAAATCCTTATAAGTATCTTCATGCATTATAACAGTATTTGTTCCAGCAACATGCCTGACTTCTCCGCGAGTAGGTGCGCACGTGAATGGTAAAAATACTGCAAATGCCATGGCAGTTCTTCTACTAAATCTAAAATTAGAGCCTGGCGCTAAGTTATAATTTAACCTCATAACAAGTACTTTAGACCGAAGTATTTATAAATCTTCAAACTCTTTCTACCACTATATAAAATCCGCCAGTCCCAACTGTTTTATTTTTTCATCTTCAAATATGCTTTTTATCTCTTTTTCAACTAGTTCGAGCCTTTGTTTTAGATAAATAGGCAGATCATATTCCTCAACTATCTTGCGTGAAATCTCAAGATACTTTTGTATCCCACCCTTGTTTATTGTTAAAAGCAGATTGCCTCCGCAGCGTATACATTTGCCAGCTAGTGGTGTGCGTCTATATATTTCATTGCAATTTACACAACGAAACGTTTGCCGAGAAAACGATCGTAGGTTTCCATATAAATCCGGAATAAAATGGCTTAATATCAAGCGTTCTGCAGCGTTTTTCTTGTCAACTGCACGTATCCTTTCTTGCAGTTTAAACTGGATATTTATTTTATCAGGAATAGATTCTAATTGGACATAAGCTGTTCTTAGATTTCCTTTATTTATGTCTCCTGAGGGATGTGTAAGTGATATACCATCATATTGCTCAGGCGTACCAAGAATATCCTTAACAATTTTTAATTTCACTTCACTTGGCATTGCAAAGCGCTCAGTTGCTTGGTAGAATTCTAGCGGATATGAACTAACACATTCTATTGCATGCGCCTCGTCATCAACCTCTTTTGGATCAAGTATTGGAGTAAGCACAAGTGGTGCATCCATTGTGCCACCGCGTTTCTCATCCAAATAATGGCGTGAGAAATTTATTAGTGCATCTAACAAAAGCATTATGCAATCCTCGTCACCATCGCAGTTCCTCCTCTTCGCAGTATGAAAAAAAGGATGTGCGTATCCAACAAACGCATCTGTAAATCCTATTATGCGGCAAAGCACTGCAGCGCTGGTATGCGGTGATAGTCCAGCAGCCAAATGGCCAACTAGATCTTCCTTTGTTTTAATATTATAGAACGCTTGCGTACCATATAAATTTACAAGCATGTCATCAATGAAATTAGCAACACGAATGAAATAATCTGCACCACTTTTGGCAATTACTATATCTTGTACTTTTAAGGGAATAATCTGCTCATCACTGGTTATTGGATTTCCTAAATAGTCTTTATCATAACCAAGCTGTTTCAATCTTTGAATACTTACCCCTATTTCTTTTGCAGTAAAATGCGTTAATGGCACATTTGACGCATCAAAGCGGCTAGTTCCATCTCTGAAAACATAAACATCGTTCTTCGCACGCAAAAACCCTTTTTCCAAACGTTCTGGGATCCGTTCTATATTTGATAATCCCTTTACACCCTTGACATCATCTGGCATAATATCTAATTTTTTCTTTGTTTCTTCAAGCAGATTCACAATATCTATAGGCCTGCGGTCATATAGCAATGTTTTATTGTCGCAATGAATTCCTGTTACAACAGCACGGTTGCATTTTTGGCAGAGCAATTCTTTTTTACACTCGCTATTGCAAATACCGCATGTAGTGTAAAACCCAAGCGATTGGCATTTGGTGCATCGCATTCTTACTAAGTCAAGATTAGTCGTTTTTTCTCCTTCTTTTGTCTTAAGCGTGCGATAAACCTTCATAATGCTTCTATTATTCTGCGAGCCTGTTGGAAACAGTACATTTGGTGACCCGTCCATCTTGCGTTCTTTTGCTTTTTCCGGTCTGCCCATTCTTGCGCCAATATATGTTGGCATTTTTGTTTTGATTACAATTCCAGAAAGCTCATTAACAATATCAAGCGGTTTTTTCTCCAGAGAGAAAGCTGATTCGAATTTTTTATTTGTTATTTCTTTATCATTAAGCATACCTAAGCTAGCAAATAACGAATACCCATAATCACTAGAAATAGCAATGTTATCTCCAACTGCCTTATACTCAACTAAAAGATCTTCTAATATTGCAACAGATTCAGTTGCTTTAACTACTACTTCTCGCAGCTCTTCGTTTTCAAACATTGGTTTAGCGGTCATTAACCAGTCAACAAGCTGTTTTAACTGCAAGATAGTTATATCATGCCAATTAAGCGTATAATCAGGATGCAAAGGTACATTATGCGTTTTTGAAAATTCAAATGCCTCCTTTCCATCTAATTTGTGCGGTACCTTAACATTTTTTGCATCGCATTCTTTTTCAAACCATTCTGTACACCATGCACTCGGGAGAAGAGGGTGATTTGATTTGTAGAAATCCCCATATGTAACAAGAATATCTCCAAGAAATAATATCTCTGCTATGTTCTCCTTAATGCGAAGTGCGTCTTCTATTGTTCTTACTTTCATTACGCTTCCATCTTTTAGTTTTACTACTGGTGGCTCGAGCTGTTCGCAAGGTGCAACCACACAACCTTTTCCTGGCCTTTCAATTTTTATGTGCGTGCCAAATGCAAGAAAATTTTCTAATACAAACATAGTTGCAGGATGAATATTTTTTGCCATTAAACTATTTGTTTTGCTTTTTCCATAGCGTAAGCGAAATCCACCTTTTGTTGAAGGATAGCTGAATACTGGCCTGCCAGCGACCAATCCATCCAGATAATTATCGTCTGGCTTTATTTCAACTTTATCCTCTTTTCTCGAAATCTTTATTATTTTTTCAAGCCAGTCCCAGCCTAGCTTAAGCTTTTTCGTATATTTAAGAACTTTAGTTGCCTTTTGTGCTATTCCTTCGCATATAACTAGTGGAATACCACCTCGAATGCGATTGGTTTCTACACCAGGTACATTGCGAAATGCGCTTACTTCAACATCCTCTGTAGGGTCGCCATCAACGCAAATTACACAGTTCTTAACAACCCACCTTACGTCATCCTCTGGTGGTTTATACTGCAGATGTGCAACGCGCGCTTCATAAATATTGATCTCTTCTACATAGCGTTCTATTTGTGTATCAGTTGTGCGATAATCGCCAATACCTAATGCCCTTCGCGCAATATCTGCAAGCACAACGCTTAATGCAACTGCAGTTCCACCCGCGCTTCTTATCGGACCAGCATAATAAACTGCAACATAATCGCTTCCATCAGGATTATTTTTTATGCGTATTTTTGCTATACCTTCAGTAGGAGCAACTAATACACCTTCTGTTAATATTCCTAGACCAGTGCGCACTGCTTGTTCAATTAGTTCTTCTTTTGTTTTCTTTATTATTTCGCCACTTGCAATCATGCGCACAATCTCAAATGCAACATCCTCACGCGCCTTTCCGCCTTGTTCCATTTTGCGTATAATATCTGCAATGCCTGGTGGCCCGACAATTCCTTCAACACGGGCAGCAACATCCCTTGTAATTTTTACTTCTACCTCGCGTTCAGGATCAAATCCCTTGCTGCGTGCAGCACTGGCAGTTGCATATGCTTTTTGCAGCTCGTTTTTTAATGTTTCAAAATAATCAGAAGAAGTTTGCATAAAACTCGCAAGAGTAAATACTGCGGAAATTAATAAAAAGAGATCGCTAGCGTTGCTTAATTTAGCTCGTCTTAAAATCAATACTCTTTAACCTGCCGTATTTTGCCTCATAAACCGGTACAATTGCAGGAGTAGGTACATGTCCTTGTTTAATCTGATATTCTGTTCTATCTTGGAATGTGCCCGAGTTAATTACTAATGTGCCGCGATAAAGTGCATATCCGTTTTTGTGCACATGACCGCAATGCAAAACATCTGGTTCATCCTCTATTACGAAATAATCTACCTTTTCAGGAATTATTAAATTGCCGCCATAAATAGGAGAAAGATGCCTGCGCTTTAAATATTCAACCATCAGGCAATGCAGCGATTAATGAGTCCATTGATGTACCATGATAAACCAAATGCTTTAATCCTTCAATAGCAACGCAGCTTGGATTACCAATCCTAATAACTTCATCAGATTTTATTAGATCCTTAGGCACAGCAGGCATTGGTTCGCCACGGCGTACAGCATCATGATTTCCTGGTGCCATTATTACTTTTATGTAATCAGGCACTCTTTCCATAAAATCATCAAACATTTTATACTGTTGGTAAATATCTTTTACAACTAGTTCCTTTTCCTGATTTGGATAAACACCAATACCATCAACTATGTCGCCAGCAACTACAATATATTTTACTTTACTAGCAAGCTCACGTTCTTCTCCCTTTCCATGTAACCAATCTAAAAATGCCTCTAAATAATGATCTAAAAAATATCTTGAGCCAAAATGCATATCGCTAATATATGCAATAGCCAAATCCTTTTCTATTAGCTTGCGCTCACGCAAAACTGGCAGATCAGGCCATTCAATATCATCAACTATTATGTAGGGTTCTAGAACTTTGCCAGAAACTGCTACAACATCGTCCAACAGCACTTGTTTTGCCTTTTCGAATGCCAATTCTTTTTCTTTTGAAAACTTATTTGCAGAAACAACTGCCTTAAATGCGCCAGTTAGATCTTCTATTTCGAATAAAGTATTTCCTTTTTGTGTCTCTCTTTTCTCAGAAATAGTTACAATTACGCGCACCCTCTCGTTAACATATCGTTTTATGTCTTTAAGGTCTGCGTTTGGGTATTTGCTACCAGTGCGCAACAAGCGCGCAAGCCTTTCATAACGATTGCGAAAGTAGCTTACAAAATCATCTAGCTCTCCTTTTCCACGTGATTTACCAGTAACATCTCGCGTATGATTAATCTTAATATCTGTGTCCCATTCTTTTGCAAGTGGTAAAAAATTAGTTGCAGACTTTATATCCACAATTGGGGAGGTTATTTTTTTATTTAAAATAGATTCAACATCTTCTTTGGATATAAGTGGTTTGTTCAATGTTAGTAACTCATCAACAATCTCGTCTTGCACATCGCTTTTTTTTATTTGTTCTTCTGCATCAAGTGTAAGTCTTATTCCTTTTTCCATTAATTTTTCTAGCAAAAAATCGCCTATTGGTTTTTTAGCCCTTCCAATGCACTAATTATCCCCCATATTTGCGTTCGTGCGTGCGCAGGCATGTTTATATCATCGCTTATTGATTCAATAAGATAGATTGCAGCACTAGCTTTTACTATTGGTTCTTCAGCACCTTTTAATCGGCCATTCGCTTCTGTTAGCACCTTTCTAATATTTTTTGGAACAGTAGTATCACCTATCAAGTGTTCGATCATTTCATTTATCTGTTTTATTTTTGAATCCATTAGAACCACATCCATAAATTAGAATAAGTGATTATATAATAGATGTTTTAAATAGAAAAGGAATTTAAAGCATGCTAAAATAGGAAAATAAAATACGGGCCCGATGGGAATTTCGTCCATTGTTATACCTATGCGAAATAGCCGCGCTATCCTAAGATTTTTCTTATAAATGCGCTTTAGACGCATGCAAAGCATGCGTCGGCAATTTTAGGTATAACTCAGACAATCACCGCTTCTTTGGGGGTGAATGACTCAGCCCCTTTCTTCCTAAGAAAGGGGATATGGCTTTGAACCCATGTCCTACAGCTATCCTCTTTCGCCCTTTTCAACACTTCTATATTTTAATGTCGAAAAGGTCGAGCCCCAAAACAAGTAATCCTAGTTTTTGGGTTAAGCCTAGCCTTTTTTCCATGAGAAATACTCAAGATTCTAAAAAGGCTGGGCATAGAAGGCTGCCGATCTGTCCATTGCAGGCCTTGCCTGCAAATCTTGAATTTGCAATTCAAGGCTGGCTGAGCTACGGGCCCGTTAATTATTAATATACTTGCAGAATGATTTATATTGTTATTTCTTTATAATATGTTAAGGGTGATTAGATGGCTGAAAAGGTTGTTTTTGTAACTGGTATGTTTTTTCTATTGTTTCTAATTATTAGCAAGGCAAATTCGCCTACAGGTTTTGCAGAAATTAGTTCTTTACCAGAAGGCGCAAGGGTAATTATAGATGACGTTCCTAGAGGGTTTACGCCTGCCAGTGGCTCCTTAGAGGTCTCATTATCTCCTGGTAAGCACACAATAGTAATAACAAAGGACGGTTATACCGGATACGTAGATGCATTTCGTGTAGATAGAGGAGAAACAAAAGAAATAAAAGTAGAATTAGAAAAATTGAATTAGAATTCGTCTTCTTCTTCTTCCTCATCCCATTCTTCTTCGTCGAAATCTTCGTCTTCCCAATCTTCTTCTTCTTCCATTCTCATTGGCTTTATCATATTCTTTCACCGTAATTTGATTTGATCATCTGTTACTATAGAAAGGATTAAAAAGCTATTTACAAGCACCAATAATCGCTTCAGCAAGCTGTTCGCTTGTGAATCCAAATGGTTCGATGCCTTCTCGTTCTAGAATTGAATCAATTCGAGTCTTTATTGCATTTTTGTCAATGACAGTGCCAATTAATTGCGATTGCAATTTTTCTATCGCATCTTCAGGATAAAGAAAGAAATCTCCATGAATCTTAATCTCTAGAATTGCGTCATCGTATTTCAAGTCTATTTTAATTAGCTTTCCAGCTTTGTAGATGTTTTTTCCAGATTTCATGAGTTACTTATGCAATCTGAGCGGATGTGTTCAACAAGAAAATGTTACGGAGAAAACTGTAAATGTCTCTGATACAAATAAAACATTAGTGAAGAAAGAGGAAACAAAAATTGAAAACGAGTCCATATTACCTGCAGAAACAACTCTCAACAATTCTTTGGAAAAATATAATAAAACAATCCTTTCAAATGCATCCCAGATTCCTAAACTTGGTGATTTATGTACAGGAGAAGGAGAATGTAAAAATTTTTGCCTGAGTAATCGCGGACGTTGTGAATCATATTGTAAAGGAAGTAAGAATGAGCTATGCAAAATAATTTTTCTACCTCAAGAAGAAACGGAACAAACAGAGAAACTACAAGAAATGGAGCCCGTCCTAAAAAATTTAGGCATCAAAATAGAACCTTGGGACAGAAAAACAAATATGGCGGGAGATTTTTTATTTGAAAACAAGAACTATGTTGACGATAAAATTTTTACTGAGTTTGCTCATAGAGTAATTAATGAGATGGGTGACAAGCTGCTTCCAGAAATAGGGTTTAATGTTCCTGTAGGCACTAAAGTTATATCCCCGATTGAGGGAGTTATTACAGATGTGAATTTTTTCGAGCCGTCACAAGACTATCTTATTTCTATAAAAACTCATGAATCCTCTCCTTGGATCGTTGGATTTGAGCATGTTTATAATGTGCGTATAAAACCCGGAGACAAGGTCCTAGTGGGCCAAGAACTAGCTGAAGTATCCCCTTCTTACGGAAAAATAGAATTTGGAAATGTTGAGATTAATGTATGGACTGGGGGTCAAAATATTATTAAGTATTGCCCATTTGAATTTTTAGACAACTCATTAAAACCAATGTATAAAGAAAAAATAAATAGATTAGCAAATGATTGGGAAGAGTTTATTGGTAAAGACGTTTACAAACAAGAAGCTTGGGTTGCTCCAGGATGTTTACTACATAATATAACTGAAAGATAAATTTAGGATAAAGGTAATCTAATTGGAACCATTTCGTGTTATTATCAAGTATTAAAAATTTATAAGGTTAGGTATTTGGTAATGAAAGCGTATTGAGCGGATGTGTTCAACAAGAAAATGTTACGGAGAAAACTGTAAATGTCTCTGATACAAATAAAACATTAGTGAAGAAAGAGGAAACAAAAATTGAAACATCTACAAAGGAAAATAAAACTGAAACTAAACCAGAGATAAAAATAGAAAAAGAACAAAAAGCTGAACCTGTAGAAGAGGATCTAACACAAACAAAAGGAATGGGTTTTTGTTCATCACTGCAAGATTGTTTTGTTTTTTGCAAGAGCAATGTAGGAAGATGCAATGATTTTTGTAATAAAAACCTATCACATGAATTATGTGAAGTGCCAGAGGCTGCAAAGCCTAAAGAATGGGTTACTGATGCTGTAACACAACCATTGCCAGAAGGCGCTTCTTCTGTACGACTTATATTACCTGCCAAGTTAGAGGATATACTATACGCTCAGATTGGCGCATATGGGGCGCATCCAGGAGGCCATGCTGAAGGATTAGATCATGAATGGATATCCATTAAAGATAATATTCCTATTCGTAGTTGGGCTGATGGTGTAGTTGTTTACGTCAATGATCTAGAAGGGGGCTCAGTTGATACTCCCAATATAATTATTTATTATGGAGATGGGCTTTGGGGCGAGCATATGCATGTTCAAAGATCTCTCGTAAAACCTGGTGATAAGGTAAAGGCAGGTGATCCAGTTGGTTATGGTGAAAAATTTGCACATGCGCCAGGATATCAGTTTGCTGAATTTAATGTTGCAGATCAGCATAGGCGAGATGGTGTTGTTCATTGGTATAAATTCATAAAGGGAGCAACACTAGTTTCTCCATTTGATTATTTACAAGAGAATGAGAAAAAACAGTTCGTTGAAAAATATCTAAAAGAAGTAGATCCAATACTTTCAAAGGGCAAAGATGTATCCGGAGTCGTGCCAACGCCATGGGAACCGTATCTTACTAATCCAATTTTGTTTCATAAAGGCCATAAAGGAGAGCTTATTGGTGAATGGTATCTAAAGTCAGAGCAATGGGTAATTGACGAAACTCCTGATGTGCTTGTATTTTTCACCAATAATACAAAATATTACAAAAAACAGCGCGTTGTTGGGGTAGAGGATAGCGGATCAGTCATACTTTCTGGTGATTGGGAAGCTGATTATAAAAACAATAAGATAGTAATTACTACTCATGATAGCGTATATTATGGAATATTTAACATAGATGAATCAGGGTCCCGCGCCAAATTAAAAATCGAGTATCAAAAAGATACTTATCCAAATACCTTTTCAGAAAAGGCAAGAACTTATATTGAAAGAGATAAGGTTTCAAGAGCTGAAGAAAGATATAATTGGAGTGTAGAGTAAATTTAAGCTATTTCTTTTCTTTTTTTCTTTTCTCTATAACTCCTTTCATAAAAAACTCGCCAGCACGGTAGCTGCTGCGTACGAACGGGCCAGATGCACAGTATAAAAATCCTTTTTCTTCTGCTCGCTTTTGCCAGTGTTTAAATTTCTCTGGTGTAACATATTCTTGCACTGCTAAATGCTTGCGACTTGGCTGAAGGTATTGCCCAAACGTAATAATATCACAATCTATTGCACGTAAATCATCCATTGTTTTTTCTATTTCCTCATCTTTCTCACCTAAACCAAGCATAAGCGCGGTTTTTGTATAAATTTTTGGATTTAATTTTTTTATTGTAGTAAGCACATGCAGGCTTTGTGTATAACCAGCGCGTCGATCGCGTACAGTTGTCTGCAAGCTTTCAACTGTTTCCATGTTATGTCCAATTACTTCTGCGCCAGATTCAACAACCCGTTTTATACAAGATTCATCTCCGCGGAAATCAGGAATAAGCAATTCAATAATTACATTTGGATGCGCCTGCTCAACTGCGCGTACACAATCTGCAAAATGCTGCGAACCTTGATTTTCTAAATCATCGCGATCAACTGAAGTCAGTACAATATATTCAAGTTTCATTTCTCCAACTGCATTTGCCAAGTTTTCTGGTTCGCTGGCTAGTTCATGCATTGGTAATCCTTCACGGCTGCTTTTAGTATGACAAAATCTACAGTAGCGTGTGCATATATCACCCATAAGCAGGAATGTTGCAGTGCCGCCTGCCCAACATTCATTTATATTCGGACAGCGCGCCTCAACGCAAATAGTATGTAGTTTTTTATCCTTTGTAAGTTTTTTTACGTGCTCATACTCGCGTATCTCATCGCCTTGCGGCAGTTTTGTCATGAGTAAGTAATTAGCAAAACAGATTTAAAAATTGCAAGCAAAAGCGCATCAAAGTGCAGTCAATGTTGCTAATTATGGTAGAAAAACGTCAATTGACGAAAATACACAAGGTTTTAAACGTATGTTACTTTTTGTGTTTCAAGGTGATTTTATAAACATTTCCCTCTATAATATATGACATGAGTCAGCAACGAACTAAGTTAATGTTTGTCCTACCTGTTAGTCTACGTGGTGGCGAGCAGGCATTTGTCAGAAGGGCTACTGCATTTTTTGGAAAGGAACCTCTTTCCCAAGATCCAGTCAAGGATTATACCGCGAAGAGACTTAAAGGTACTAAAGGCACATACCTAGTAGAAAGAAAAATAGGAGATGGTAGTGTCGGAGCGGTATATAAGGGAAGAAGATTTGAGGATGGTTTAGCAGTAGGTGACGAGATTGCGATAAAAATAGGAAGGAAAGATCCAGCAATAACACAACGCTTTAGGGCAGAAGCATTCTTTCTAACACAACTTAGCCATCCTTCTATACTTACCTGCTATGATTATTTTGAGGATACAGAAGCTACTTTTCTTGTTACTGAATTACTTAAGGGAGCAGTACTATCTGATATACTAAAAGATATGAGAATTCCAATAAAAGACGCAGTGGCAATGGGTATTCTGATATTAGAAGCGTTAGAAGAGATACACAGTACTGGAATAGTTCATCGGGATTTAAAACCAGACAATATTTTTATATGTGAAGATGGTATATTAAAAATAATTGATTTCGGCGTCTCAAGAATAGAAGGTGGTGTAGGTTTTACACGTACTACCATGGGAGTAACAATGGGAACCCCAGAATATATGTCTCCAGAACAAATAGCAAGCAGCAATGTAGATGCAAAGGCTGATCTCTACTCTTTTGGTATTATTCTGTATGAATTGCTTACTGGCACAGTTCCATTTAAAAGCGATGATCCTGATGAAAAAACAAGAAGCCTAATGATTAGAACGCAGCACATAGAGCGTACTCCAGCTGCAGTTAGAACGCTTAATGCTGCTGTTTCAAAAGAACTTGAAGCAGTTGCATTAAGATTGCTTTCTAAGGATAAAACGCAAAGATATGATTCAGCAACTGAAGTCAGAGAAGACCTTGAAAGATTACGTAATGCAGGATCGCTTGAGAGCACCACCGATACAAGGCCTCCAGGAAGAAGACTACTTGATAGGCTATTAAAAAGATGATAAAATGGCAACACCACCACGAGTTGATGTGCTTGGGCCAACTCAAGCAGATAGAAGAATTACTCCTGTTGGAATAAAACCAATGCCGCTAGCAGAAGCCATTAATCGCACGTCCATGATAGGAACTACGATTGCAAACTATCTTGTCCAAAGGTCAATAGGCAATATTTATGTTGCTTCACATGCAGAAAGCAGAAAAGAGGTTTTTATAAAAATTGTTGGAGAGCAAACCTTGCAGGATGGTATAGAAGAAAGAATTGCTAAGACCGCTGCTCTAATTGCAGAAATAATCCCGGTTGTAAAAATTATTCAGCTTGCACGAATGGAAAATGGTAATATTGCAGTTATCGCAGTACCACAAACAAAAGAAGACGAGAAAATCCTAGCGAGCGCATTAGATCAAGCAACATCAATACTTTTAGATGTAGAGAGATTTATTAATACAAATATTTCCGGTTTCGTTGTAAAAGAACTCATCGGAATGGGTGGTATGGGTTATGTATTCGTTGGTGAGCACCCTGTAACTGGTCAGAAGGTTGCAATAAAATCCCTTAATCTTTTAGTTATGTCACAAAGTGCTGAATTTAGGGCACGATTCGAGCAGGAGGCAAGAGCACTTGCAATGTTGGATCACCCAAACATAGTTCAGCTTAATAATTATCATTTTCTTCCAACAGGCGAAGCTGCATTAGTGATGAATTTTATCGAAGGAAAAAACCTTGCAGATATTCTTGCTGAAAAAAACAGAAAAAGAGAAAGGTTATCTCAAAAAGAGTTACTAGCTATTTTCAGGCAGGTTTTTGATGCGCTTGAATACGCGCATGACAAAGGTGTTCTACATCGTGATATAAAACCAGCAAATATAATTGTTAGAGAAGAAGGCGGAAAATTACTTGTAAAGGTAGCTGATTTTGGAATTGCAAAGATTCAAGGAGAGTCAAATCAGGATCATTTGACTAGGACCGGAATGAGTATGGGAAGTCCTCATTACATGCCTAGGGAAGCAATTTTGGGGCAGCCGCTAACTGCAGCAGCAGATGTTTATTCTTTGGCTGCCACAATCGTAGAGGCATTAACTGGGAAAAAATTATTTGAAGATGATCCTCGCATGGGTCATCTTTCAAAACCGCCACCTAGCTTAAATGAAATGGGTGTGAAAGCTGGTAAGTTTCTAAATGATGTATTCCAGCGTGCATTAGATAAAGATCCTGCAAAAAGATTTCCGAGCATGCGTGTATTTCGCGAGGACTTTGAGATTGCAATGACACAAGAGCTAGGCGAAGGTAAGGTAGAACAAATCAAGCCAGAAAGAAAATGGACTGTTGGAAAAATAATTAAGGCCAGCGTTCGCATTCCTTTTAAGATCGCAACAACTGCAGCAATTTTAATTGGCGCAACAGTAGTTGCATTAAATGTTGGATGGATAAAAAGAGACCACATCCCAAGCGTGCAAATTCCATATGTTGGAGATACAAGGGTTAATTTATCGCAATTGGCAGATATTGGAATTAAAGATGCGAGTTATTATACTGAAAGATTTGACGGTTTAAAATTAGAAATAAGAGCTGTTGAAGGAATTAATGCTGGTTTTATTGCAAGAAAATATGAACAGGCAGTTGCAGATTTTAGAGACTTTATAAAAAGAAAAGATATTTCAAAGAAACATGGTTATATTAGAGTAAATGATGGAAGCGTCAATATTGTTGCTGTTCCCTCTTTAGATAATATTGAAGATGAAGAAATACGAAAGGCACTAGAGAAAGAAGGTGTTCACTACAGACCGCCAAAACTAGTTCTTGGAGTTCCAGTTTATGATGGAACAATCTTTGTAGTTAAAGATAGTTTAAAACAGTTTTATCGAGCAGTCGCCCTATTCTTGTTGGAAGGTAATCCATCACTTGGTACAGATGGTGCTAATGAATTAGCAAAAAGATTTTCAGCTATGCTGAAAAGATAGCGAACGAAGTTCAGTAGATTTGCGAATGCGCATGTAAAATAATTAGCATATCCTGCAAACAGGCTCGTATCTTAGATTTGGTTGTCTTGCAGCGCGAACGCCATCTAACCTCCCAACTGGCGTGCTGACTGGCGCATTATGTAACAAATCTGGATTTTTTTCTGCCTCTTCAGCTATTTTTTTCATTGTGTTAATAAACGCATCGAGCATTGCTTTGCCTTCTGTTTCTGTTGGCTCAATCATTATTGCCTCTTTCACAATTAATGGGAAATATATTGTTGGTGCATGGAACCCATAATCCAATAAGCGCTTAGCAATATCCATTGTATGAATTCCATATTTGGCAAATGACCCACCAGAAAATACACATTCATGTGCGCAGGTTTTATTGTATGGAAGTTGATAATGATTCTCAAGAGAGCGCATTATGTAGTTTGCATTTAAAACAGCAATCTGCGAAACGCGCTTTAGCATTTTTCCATAACTCTTAATGTAAGTATAAGCGCGCACATGCATGCCAAAGTTTCCAAAAAAGCTTCGCACGCGACCAATGCTTTCCTGTATGTTAAATTCTAGTGCGTAGCTATCGTCTTTCTTGACTATTCTTGGGACAGGTAGATATTTTTCTAAGAATTTCTTTACGCCAACTGGCCCAGAACCAGGTCCGCCACCACCATGCGGCGTGCTGAATGTTTTATGTAAGTTTAAATGCATCATGTCAAATCCTTGATCACCTGGCCGTGTAATTCCAAGCATTGCGTTCATGTTTGCTCCATCACAATATGTAAGCGCTCCAGCATCATGCATTATTTTATTTATTTCGACTATGTTCTCTTCAAATAATCCGAGTGTACTTGGATTTGTAAGCATAAGCAATGCAGTATTACTGTCAACCTTGCTTCTCAACTCGTCTAAATCAACACCACCAGAAGAATTTGTTTTCACTTCTACAATTTCAAATCCACACATTGCTGCGCTTGCAGGATTCGTACCATGTGCGCTATCTGGAATTATTACCTTATTTCGTTTCGCACCGAAATGTTTTCTTGTAATCATGCATGCAGTAAGCTCACCATGCGCGCCTGCTGATGGCTGTAAGCTAAATACATCCATTCCAGTTATTTCGCAAAGCATTTGCTCTAATTCGTACATTAATTGCAATGAGCCTTGCACGTTTAGCAATGGGCTTTGTGGATGTAAATTAGCAAAGCCATGAAAACGGGCTACATCCTCATTTATCTTTGGGTTATATTTCATTGTGCATGAACCAAGCGGATAAAACCCATTATCTACCCCATAATTTTTTTTGCTAAGTTCTGTGAAATGGCGGATTACATCTACTTCGTTTACATCTGGAATGCTTAGTTCTTTGCGTTTTAGATCGTTTGGTAGATCAACTTCTGCATTTTCGTTTGGCACATGCTCTGTGTTTTTCGTATTATACTCAAAGATTAATTTTGGTGTTGTCATATTATCTCACACTCTTCACAATATCAACAAATTTTTCAATATCTTTTTCATCAAGCATTTCCGTTGCACAGAGCAGCCATTTATTTTTATCAATTTCTAAGCCACCAAGTAGACCATTGTCTTGAAGTTTTGCATTCAGCGTCTCGATTGGTACTGGCGTTTGCATAAGAAATTCATTGTAGAAAGGTGCAGTGTTCAAAAGCCTAAAGCCTACTGCCTCTAGCTTCTTGCAAAGTGCATGTGCATTCTTATAATTTCTAGCTGCAACATTTTGCAAACCTGTTTTTCCAAGTAATGAAAGATAAACTGTTGAGATCAATGCGTTTAGTGCCTGATTAGTACATATGTTGCTAGTAGCTTTCTCACGGCGTATATGCTGCTCGCGCGCCTGCAATGTCAAAGTAAACCCCTGGTTACCGCGTGTGTCAGTAGTTAGTCCACAAAGCCTTCCAGGAATTCTCTTAGTAAGATTTTTCTTTACAGCCATAAACCCGCCAGTTGGCCCGCCGAAATTTAATCCATTACCAAAGCATTGTAAATCTCCAACAACAATATCAACATCAAAATTTCCTGGCGGTTCGATAATTGCTAAGCTTGTAGGCTCGCCGACAATCACACAGACAATTGCTCCTTTTTCATGTGCATCTGCAACAAATTTATGCAGGTTTTCAATACTTCCGTGATAATTTGGTTGTTGGATAAATACACAACTTGTTCGTTCGCTTAACTCATTACTAATAACAAATCCGCAAGCATTCGCATATGTTTTCAATGTTTCAACATACTGCGGATTTATTTCATTTGCAATTACTACCTCATTTTTTTCATTTTCACTTCTTGCAAGAAGCATTGCTTCTGCAGCAGCACTAGCTGCATCGTACATGCTTGCATTCGCAACATCCATACCAGTTAATGCGCATATTAGCGTTTGGAATTCATAAATTGCCTGGAGCGTTCCTTGGCTTACTTCTGGTTGATAAGGGGTATATGCAGTAAAAAATTCACCACGTAAAATAATATGATTAACTGCTGAAGGAACGTAATGCCAATAGCTACCTGCACCGCGAAAGTATTTCATTGGTTTATTTTTATCGCTTAATTCATGCAGTTTTTTTCTAACTTCAAGTTCGCTAAGCGGTGCATCCAATGCAAGTTCACGTTCCAGCTTCGCTGGCACATTTACAAACAATTCGTCAATGCTTTTTAAACCAAGCAAAGATAACATTTCCTTCTCGTCTTGCTCTGTAATCGGTATATAATTCATTATCTCCCCCTCTAAAATTAGTTGAACACATTACTGCAATAAAATTTATAAGCACTTGCTCTTGAATCTTGGTTTTATCTGAGTCCTCCACTTGGACTCGATAGTATAATCATTAGCTGAAGAATCTTCACAGTTTCTTTATCATTTTGATAGACTTATCAACAAAGCCAAATGCATGATATATTTCGATTGCTTCATGGTTATTTGGAAATACTTCTAACTCCAAGCCATTGCATTTTTTTCTTTTGAACCACGTTATCATCCTATCCCAGAGTATAGTTCCTATGTTCTTCCTTCGGTATTCCTCTTTGACAAACCAATCCTCGATGAAACCGATTCTATCCAGAACTCTTCCTCTTCTTCTGTTAATGTTCCCCCAGATGTACCCAATCAGCGTACTCTTTTTCTTTGCTACAAAAAAAGCCGCTACTTTAGGTTCAAAATTTACATACCTTTTAATATCCTCCCTAATCTGTTTCTTATGCTTTTTGTATCTTATTAATGATAAAAGTTTTTTTGATACATGTTGTTTCTCACTGGTTTTACGAAGTTCGGTGACTAGGTTAAGGAGTTGTTTGTAATCCTTTTTCTGGAATTTTCTGATTGTTACACCCATGCTTAAACCTCCAAAAGAAACTCATAAACCGGCACAAATTTCACTCCTTCTTTTTCTCCTCGTTTATCCTTTGTAACAACTATCGCTTCTTTGCATTTATACTTCTTGCAAAACTTCCGCAATCCCATATTTTGACTTGGTTGATTTCGGTACTTTACCTCAATTGGAATTATCTCCTTATCTTTTTGAAGTACGATGTCCACCTCATCTTTATATTTATCTCTCCAGAAAAATTTTGCATCTGTAGAAATTACGCATGTCGTTTCTATTATCTTCCCTATTTTTTCCTCGCTCTCTTCGGTTAAGACTGTACTTAGGAATGTTGGATAGAATTTCTTAAGTAGTTTTTCAGATGTTATCTTGTTTCTAGAGAAGTTATATAATTTTACTACCAGGTGTGCCATCTCTAAATATTCAAAGTACTTTGAAAGTGTTTGTCTAGTTATCCCAATCTCTTGAGATAGTGATGAAAAGTCTACAATCATTCCAGGGTTATCCATTATTATTTCTAATATTACTATTAATTTTTCTGGACTTTCGATTGGATAGATACTAGCCATATCATTAAATATTATTTTTTCAACTATCGCAGTTTTGATATACTGTTTTATCAGTGCTTTATCCTCCTTCCCAATCAGCTCTGGAAAACCACCAGTAAATAGATACTCTCTAAGTTCTATTTTTAACTCTGTTTCATACAATTGCGGCTTTTTTATCATATCTATCTTACTAACGAAATTCAGGTACTCAACAAAGTTCAGTTTCTTTATCTCAAATTCATAGATTCTGCCGGCTAAGCTTTCTCGCGAACCTTTACGTAAAAATAGTGATTCTGATCCAGAGACGAATATCTTGTATTTTTTTGTATCATAAAGTATTTTTACTTTTTCAGCCCAGTTCGGAAGCTTTTGTATCTCATCAAAAATCAGGAACCTTGGCTCTTTCTTATGTATATCTTTGAAAGTGTCTAAAACATCAAAGATTTCAGAAGTCGGAAAATCATCAAATGAGAAATAGATTATAGAATCTGAAGGATTTTCTTTTAATATATCGTAAATTATCTTTTGGAGTATTGTTGTTTTACCTACTCGCCTAAGTCCGCATAGCGAAACAATCTGTGGTTCTTTTATAAATTTCCTTAATCTCTCGTAGATTATTCTTTCTTTGTACTCTATTTTAATTGGTGCGGCCCAAAAAGGGTTAAACTCTACCAATGCTCTTTTGATTTTTTCGTTAATCATAATAATCACATTATCTCTTTTATGTTAGGTTTAATTAACATTAAGTAGAATTATATTTATAAATGTTGCGATTATAACACTACTAGTAAAAAAATAGACGCAATAGATCTAATGTTTCAATCCTCCCAATTGTTCGACGCATCGAACAATGGGCATCATGTCCATCGCTAATGGACATGCTTGTCGCAGTATTTCCTATACTCTTCCTCGCTCATAAGCTTATCCAACTCGCTTAGGTTATCAGCTTTAAATTTTGCAATCCATCCTTTTTCGTGAGGACTTTCATTTATCCATTGTGGATTATCATTCAATGCAGAATTAACCTCAACAACCTCTCCGCTAAGCGGCGCGTAAACTTCGCTGCTTGCTTTCATTGAATCAACAATGGAAAAATGCTTTCCCTGATCATATTTGCTGCCAATTTTAGGTAGTTCCAAGCTAACTATATCTCCTAATGCCTTTTGCGCGTAATCGGTTATCCCTACAACAGCAATTTCTCCTTCAACTCGGACCCATTCATGGTCTTTAGTAAATTTCATTGTCATAATATCACATTAGTTTATTTTCGCTCAATCTTATAAAACCTATAGCTGCATGTTTTTGCTTTTATTAATCTATCGCGAATTTTTACCTCTATTCCATCACCAAGAGGCAAATCAACTGGAACAAATGCAAATCCAACTGGCTTTTGCAAAGTTGGAGAGAATATCCCGCTAGTAACATAATCAAATTTTTCACCGCCAATATAAACTTCATTACCATGTCTTGGCACTGCGCGTTCTAATAATTCAAAACCAACCAGTTTTCTTTTAATTGGTTTTTCTAGTAATGCTCTTTTACCAATAAAATCCTCTTTATCTAATTTTACAGTCCATTTCAATGGCGCTTCTAATGGCGTAACATCTTGAGTAATATCGTTTCCATAAAGCATAAGTCCAGCTTCTAAGCGAAGCGAGTCACGACAGCCAAGTCCACATGGTTTTATTCCGAACTCCTTGCCTGCTTCCATCAATGCATTCCATATTTTTTCTGCATTTGCATTATCAAAGTAAATTTCATAACCATCCTCACCTGTATATCCCGTACGCGATATCAGACAATGCACACCTACAATTTCAAATTCAGTAAAATAAAAATATTTAAGCGAATTTAAATCAAAGCTCGTAAGTTTTTGCAATGTTTTTTGCGCAAGTGGTCCTTGAAGCGCAACCTCAGCAACATCCGAGCTATGGTTTACTACATCTGCACCAAGTATATGCTCGCTCATCCATTGAAAATCCTTATCTACATTAGACGCATTTATAACAATCAGAAATTTTTCATCATTAAATCTATACACTAATAAATCATCTACTACTCCACCATGCTCATAGCACATTGGCGAGTATAATATCTGGCCATCTACAAGTTTATTCACATCATTAGTAATCAGATTATTTACAAATTTTTTGGCATTTGGGCCAGTTGCGTAAACCTCGCCCATATGTGAAACATCGAACAAGCCAACTGCTTTGCGTATCGTATTATGTTCATCTAAAATGCCACTATATTGCACTGGCATTTCCCATCCGCCAAACTCAACTAGTTTTCCACCTGCTGCTTTATGTATCTCGTAGAATGGCGTTCGTTTGAGTGTCATAAAAATTCCTTTACAGAATTAGGATGAGAAGGATTTTTAAGTTATTTGTTAATTTTTAGAAGGATCAACAACCTTACCCATAAATAATATAGATCCGCTTCGGTCATCCATTATTACAAAAAAGAATGGGCGGTTTACGAAAAGGCGAGGAGGTTCTGGGGGTAGATCGCCAGGAGCACTACCTGTTATGCCTATCCCTATAACTGTTACTGCTGCAGCTTCACTTCCTTTTTCGTTAACTTCAATTACAGCCTTATGGTCAACATAATCTATGTAAATATTATTATCTATTGGTTCTGCAATACCTGTGAAATTCGCATTCAACTTATCAAAAGCTATTTGCATGCCCAATATCTCTAAAGGTTTATTTATCCTTTTCTTGCCATATTCTATTTTGAATTTAGGAAGCTTAACCTCAAGCTCATGTTCTTGCCACATATTTTTTATATACTCACTAAATTCTTTATCCAGCGATTCAATAAAAGGATCTAGAGAAACGCCCTCATCTGGCAGGAAGATATACATCGCGATTTTGTTTCTTCCATAAGGTAATCTACCTAATTTGAAATTATCTCCTCTATAATAGCTAAAGTTCCCCCCGTAAACAGACATCATATCAACTTTAATCGCTTGCCCACTAGACAAAAAGAAATCATCCTTCTTTGTATATTTTTCATCAAATTTAGTTGTCCAATCACCTTTGAAGTAGATAGCATTTATAATAAACATAACCAAACTAGGGTCTATATCACCTATCATTTTAGTTATCTTTCCCCCAGTTTTATCGTTTATCCAGTCATTTATATCATTGGCTGTTTGCGGGTTTCCAAAATCTTTTGTATATAATTCACTGTCGTAAGATGATCTTAGTTTATCCGTGAAACTTTTTTTAACAATAGGCTCGAACTCATTGCTTGTCCAGATAGAGTTTGCAATGTTTATTTTTATTTCTGCATCTGCGTTTTCTAGGCTTGCAATCAGATCTGAATAAGCATTATTTATGTTTTCTATTTCAGTGTCATCCAATTGTAGTGCATTTGCCATAGCTTTTTTGGTTTCTCCTTCTGCCCCATTATATGCCATAGCTAAGGCAGCGGAAATACTAAATGGAGAAATAAAGATATTTTTATCGTTGTCCTCTTTGTTAAGCTCTTTAAAAATTTTAAATGCGAATTCTTTGTTGGAAGCAGTTAGCGATTTATCAACTGCATCAGCTTTTTGATCAGATGTTGTATAGTCTATTGGTTCTGGAGTGGGCGAGGGCTGAGGCGTTGGTTGAGGTTGAGGCGCTGGAGTAGGCGCCGGTTCTGGGCTTGGAGCAGGTTGTGGTGAAGGTTGAGGTGTAGGTTGAGTCTGGTTACACCCATAAAAGAATAATAGCGCAATAAACAGAATTACAAGAATTTTATTTGGCTGCATACTTTTAATTTGAAAATAAACTTTAAAAGGTTGACTGTAGTGGGTTTCATATATCTAATATAATAATTATTCATGGTTCCTATGGTTCACCAGAAGAAAACCTAGAACAGCCGACGTGGCATGAAGAATGTATAAGACCACGTCCCTATAGCAAACATAAGTAGTACGACGTCTTTATAATAAGGAGAAGATAGAAGAAAACACAGTTGGCTCAGTTTCTTTTTATAATCATACGTGACTAAGTCACTCCTCAAAGTTCTCTACGCTTCGAGAATCATAAATACCTCTTTTACTTCATCGCCGATAATATATTGTTAGCGAGATTTGAAAAAGCTAAGCTATAAAAATCTAACATAATAAAATCGAATAATCAAATTCTAATTAGTTTACATGAGGTATTATTCTATGGGTAGCAAACCGCGAAAATGGAAAAAGAAGAATAGAATGCGCTGGAAATGGGTAAAGAAAAAGCGCAAGCGCATGAAGCGAAGGCAAAAGCGAAGAGTCGGAGAGCTCTAGTCTTAAATAGTTTTCCATCTTATTCTCATTCATGAAAAGAAGTTTAACTGATGAACTAGCAGTAAAAAGGACAGAACTTGCAGAGGAGAGAACTTATTTAGCTTACATTCGAACTGGGTTAAGTATAATTCTAGCTGGTCTATTTTTTACTGGGTATTTTCAAACAGGACTTTATCACTGGATAGGGCTAGCGAGCACTTTCATAGGGTTAGTATTCCTTGTTTATGGTTTTTATCACCATAAAAAATCAAAGGAATTCCTAAAGAAAATTGTATTTTTTAATTCTCGTGGAAAAAGAAATTAAGGGTGGAAAAATGGTAGAACAAATTTTTGTAAATCTTTCAGTAAAAGAGTTTATTCATTTATGCCCGCAAAGATTTTTCTCAACAGTTATCTCGTTGAAAGAAAGAACAAATAGATCTTCGTACGGTGCAGCCATTTGCCCTTCATAATACTTGAAAGGGCAGACCTGCATGTAGTATTTGGGCATATCACTAAATGTGCTAGCGCCCCACAAAAAGTTTTTCTCCCTCACATCATATACCGCAAAATTCCAGTTATGGGAATTGACTGAACCAGTGGTGTGGCCAACAAGCTCTCCAGCCTCCAATTTCAAGGGGGCCTCAAAAAAGGCAGTGCGACTATCATTTTTCGGAGTATCTGAGAACATCATTCTTATTTTTTCCACGGGTTCTGTTACATGGTCAAAGGTAATCGTTATTCCGCAGCCAACATCAACTTCCCACATATAAAATTCCGTCCCTTGTTCAGTGTAGTATGCTCCCTGGGTGAGTTTTCCTGCCGTAGGCATGTAGAGGGGAGTTTTACCCATCGTATTTATCAGGGTTGTTGGCATGGTTCCTTCTCTGTTTCTAAAAACCGGTGGCACGATAGAATCTATAGTATCAACATCGGTAAAGTGATGGCTAAATTTTGGAGTGCAATCAGTGATTATTTCAGAACTTGTACCTTTTTGGGGTGTTGCACCAGGAAATGAGATTTTCTGAGAGTGAGGTGAGAGAAAATGGAAAGTAAGCACAATCCCACACATAACAAGCATGAGAGAGACAGCAATTAAAATTTTTTTGCTTGTGAAGGGATTAGGCATAAGTATATCTTATAAATTCTTTATTTAAGCTTTTTCTTGTTTAGTGAGAGTATGTGTCGCTAACTTTATAGCTCATCATTTCGCAATATTTAAAAACCCGTCATAACAAATCATATATTTACCCAATTGTACCAATCCTAAGGATTGGGAGGGCTTGATTTTAATGGATAAGAAAAAACTAACAGACTCATTAGCAAAACTGCTGGAAGAAAAAGGCAAGCGCCAATTTAAGCAAAGCGTAGAGCTAATAGTAAATGTTCGCAGCGTAGACTTTTCTAAAACAGAGAACAGGCTTAACTTAGAAGTACTACTTCCAAAAGGAAAGGGTGGAAAAGAACCTAAGGTAGGAGTAATTGGTGAAGAAACATTAACAACACAGGCAAAAAAGGCAGGTGTTGACCTAACTATTTCACCAAATGAACTTCCAGCTTATACAGATAAAGCAAAGCTAAAGGATTTAGCAGATAATTATGTTCTATTAGCACAACCAAACCTTATGGCACAAGTAGCTAAAAATCTAGGTCAGTACTTAGGTCCTAGAGGTAAATTACCAAAACCAATCGTAGGTAATGTTGCTGAGCTTATAGAAAAGGCAAAGAAAAGCGTGCGCATAGTTTCAAAAGGAAAATACCTGCCAACAGTCCAGAGTTTTGTCGGAACAGAGGCAATGAGCGTTGATGAGCTTGTTGACAATATAGATTCAGTATATGATGCAATAAAAAATAAGGTAACTGAAGGAAACGTAAAAAGTGTATTTGTTAAATTATCAATGAGTAAACCAGTTCGTGTGATGTGATTCTTATGGTAGAGAAAAAAGCTGATGTTAATAGAAAAACAGTTAAGGCAAAAATACAAAAAGTCGAAGAGGTAAAGGCAGATCTTAAGAAGTATAAGACATTGGTGGTTATTGATTTAAGAAAATTATCAGATTCACTTTTCCAATCACTAAGAAAGAAAATCCGTGATAAAGGCGGTAAAGTTTTAGTGCTTAAAAAGCCAGTTATACAACGCGTGCTGGAAAGCGATAAAAAACTTACAGCGCTTTCAGGTGAAACTAATAAACCAGTTGCATTAATACTGACAAATGATTCACCATTTGCTATTAATAAATTCTTTAAAGAAAATAAAAAGAGAAGGGCAGCAAAAACTGGCGAGATTGCGCCATTTGACATAGTAGTACCAGAAGGCGAGACTGATTTGCCACCTGGCCCAGCACTCAGCGAACTTAAGGGAGCAGGCATAAACGTACAGATTAAAGGCGGTAAAATAGTTGTTTCAAAAGAGAGTGTTGTTGCAAAGTCTGGCGAAACTCTAAATGATCTAAAGACTAAGGCATTACAAAAATTAAATGTTAAGCCATTTGAAATATCCGTTAGATTAATTGCAGGTTACGATCAACATTATATTTATAGTGCTGAATTGCTTAATATAGATGATACACTGCATGCAGCGCTAGGCTCGTCATTAAATGACGCTTTTAATCTTTCTATTAATGCAAAGTATCCAACAAAACAGAATGTTGAGATTTTATTACGCGATGCATATATGCAATCGCTAAACGTAGCTTTGAATGGCAACTTATACTCCTCAAACGCAATAGGGCAGCTTCTCACCCTTGCTTCTAGGCAGGGATTGGCTCTAGCGAGTTTGGGGAAGTGAAGCTTTTAGAAAAAGCTTCAGCAAAACTGATCGTAAAGGTGATTTAAAATGACAAAAGTAGATCCATATTTGCATGCTGTGCTTTTATTGCATGGCGCAGGAAAAGAAGTATCTAAAGATGCTATTGTTAGCGTGTTGAAAAGCGCTGGCGTAGCTGCAGATGAAGCACGCGCAAAAGTGCTTGCAGAAGCAGTCCAAGGTGTTAACTTTGAAGACTTGTTAAAGCAGGCAACAGCAGCACCAGCAGCAGTCGCAAGTGCACCAGTAGCAGAAGCAAAGAAAGAAGAAAAGAAAGATGAAGCAAAGACTGAAGCACAAGCAGCTGAAGGATTAGCATCTTTATTTGGATAATTTTCTTTTTTTATTCTTTTTATTTTTTAAATTTCGAAACTGTTAGAATGAATAATATAAGAGCGCAAGACTTGAAACAGCGCCAGTCAACTGCCCATTGATGATAGCTCAAGGCTCATGGCAGAGTATTGTGACGCCCCTTTTTATATCTTCCCACATCAATAATATTGCATGGCGCATGCATTAACATTCAATAAAAGTGTAAGACCTAGGAGACAAAGTCCAGTATTTCATCCCCCAGTTGAACGAGCGGTTGTCAGGCGAGTTTTTGAAAAATTAAGTGCAAAGTCATTGCCACCTAGCGAAGGGCCATTTAGGGATAAAGATGCAAAGCTAGCTAGACTTTTAGAAGAACTTGGACCTCTTTTTGGAAAAAGCATGAATGATGCGTTAGCTGGCGCAGTATTTTTTCTTACTCCACAAAATATGGAACTACCATTTCCAAAGCCTGAACCAGTCATAGAGAGAGGTGTGCCAGATATAGTATATAATGTAGAGCATATACATGCTACTGATCAGCCGTTAAGCGCAGGCGAGTTGGTTGCGCATTCAAATATTGAAAGCAGAAACGAACTTGCTGTAGCACGAGGAGAAGAGTTGTACGTGCTGATAGCAGCGTTATTGCAAGGGATAGGTTTACGAGCAAACATTGCATTACTTAGAGAAAGTTCAGGTGAAATGAGCAGTGCATTATGCATAGCTGATCCAGAAACTTTTAGTTTAGTTAGTTTTGCATTACCAGTTCATCCTTCATTTAGGCAGATTATATTATATAGCGATGTAGAAGTTCTTGGCTTAATACAAGCGCTTAAGGCATTTAATCATGTTAAGAAAATAAGAGAAGTCGGACGAACTGGTGCATATCGTAGCTTGCCAAGGGAAGCAGTGCTTGCAGAGTTTGATGAGACTGACGCTACATTAAGCACTGCCGGCCAAGCAATAGACCATCCGCTTGTTGATTCTGTTAGAGGTATAAGAGAAGATTTAGATGTAATTAGAAGAGAAGTCAGCGCATCTAGACAAATAAAACACCTACCAAATTAAATGCTCATTGCCCATGGTTGATTGCTCATGGCAGATTACTGTGACGCCCCTTTTTATATTTTTGCACACTAATTATTTTGCATGATGGAAATAGGATCAGTTAGGATTAGATTTAAAGAACCATTAAAACCTGCGATAGCTAGAAGTCCAATTGTTGCTCTTAAGGGGTTAGCAGCAGAAGGAATTGCAGAAGGTATACTAAGAACTTTAGAGGCAAGAGATAAACCTATTTCTGAAGGTCCATACGCTTTTGGTACTAGTGGCAGGCTTGAAGAATTGGCACGCGTATTAGTTCCAGGTAAAGATTTAGATGATGCAGTTACAAAAGTTTCTTTGTTTACTGCCCCAAGACCGGGAGATAGAAGACTTGTTAGAAGCTTATTTGGCTTAGAAGCCGAGATTGATGGTCGTCATGTCCATCAAACTGATGAGGTAATGACACCCGCAACTTTGGTTGCACATTCAGAGCAAGAAACTGGAAGCGATCGATTAGTTGCTTCAGAGCCAGAAGATATGGCAATTTTACTGACTGCTCTATTTAGAAGTAGGGGTCTTAGATCATATTTATCAGAAACAACAAGAGTGGAAGATGACCATACAGTAGCTAAAAGCGCGGGTGTATGCGTTCTAGGTAGTAGTGAAGCGCCAATCATAGATATTGCAGTTGGTGTTAGAACTCATCCTGAAACTGTTGCGTTAACAGTTTATGGGGATGAAGAAGTTGGGCAAATACTCACTGCACTACAAATTCTTAACCAGGGTAAAAGAACAGATGGAGCAATAACTGATCCAATGTTAGTGTTTCAAGTGCTAGAGTTATCAACAGGACTCGAACATTCAATTATAAGAAGACTCCTACAAGAAACAGATGTCAGCACTCGCAGACTTCCAATGGCTTAAATAGGAAGTTAGCATTAGCGGGAAAAAGGTTTATGTAAATTAGTTGTTGAGTATTTATATCAAATCCATTTTATGATGTTTCTATAGTCATAGGGTCGCATGTGTTCATTGTTATTCCATTCTCCACACTTCTTATCCTCATACTTTCCCCAGTTCCAACTGAGTAAGGAACTCTGTTATCAGAAACAAAACCTAGTTGTTTTGAAGCTAATTCTTTTACTAGCGGATCAGGGCTTTCGCTCAATTTTCTAAGTGTTTTAATTGCAAGGGCATTTGTTTCCTCACCATATCTATAGAGCAATGCAAGCTCAGTAAGGGTGCGCATAGCATTATGTATTATCTCATTTGTACCAGTTGCAAAACCAGCTCCGTAAAGAAGTTCCTCTCCAGCTAATTTTTCTTTAATTCTTATAGCATCTGCGTGTTCTGATTGGACAACAGATGCAGCTACAGCAGCCCTCTTAGCAGAAGCTAGCATAATGCGTGTTTCCAAAAGTTTCATAACATATGCCTTTACATCTAAATAATCAGTTTCCTTACATACATTTTTGAATGCTTCAAGAGCATTAAAATGATCAAGAATAGAAATTGCATGCTTTCTTATGCCTGGGTCCTTTGCATTAGCACCTATTTTAACTAGTGTGTTAACTGTTTCTTCTTTTTCAGATGCCGAAGAGGAGTGGCTTTCTAACACGTTAAACATTCTATCTATAGCCATTTGCCTTTCGTGAGCGTCTGCGCTTTGAAACATCTCAATTAGTGGTCTTTCAATTACTTTCTCTTCTAAAACATCTGCCCTAAGACTTCTAACTTTGAGTATTAGTCTAAACACAACAGCCCGCGCTGCTGCTAGTCTTTTTAGCCATACTATTATTATGCGCAAAAGTGTTTATAAATGTTTGTAAAAGTGGTAATTTTTGTATTTATATTCTAACATGGCTTTTTGCACATAACTCATTGCTTAAGGTAGTAGTAATCTATTTATTCTTATTCTTCGCGTTTAGTTTATGCAAAAAGCAGTTGAAAAAATTATCAACGATATCAAGAAACTAAAAATCCAAGGGGCTCGCAATGTTGCGAAGTCAGCCCTAACTGCATTGGCACTGCAAATAAGTGCATCCAGAGCAGATGGTCTAAACGAACTATATAATGAAATATTAGGTGTTGCAGAAAAGCTTGCTAATTCTAGGCCAACAGAGCCAATGATGAGAAATAATATAGAAGATATAACGCGCTTTGCGCTAATGCAGATAAAAATGAAAAACGTACGCACAGTAGGTGCAGTAAAAAAACTTTTGGTTGAGCGCGAAGAGACATTGCTTAAAAAAATGGATGAAGACATTGCAAAAATAGCAGAGTATGGCGCAAAGATAATTCCTGAAAACGCAGTGGTGATAACTCATTGCCATTCATCAAGCGTTACAAGAATATTCAAAAAAGCAAAGGAAATGGGAAAAAATTTCGAGGTTATTGCATGCGAAACGCGGCCATTATATCAAGGCAGGATTACCGCGCGCGAGCTAATTGAAGCAAAGATAAAAACAACGCTTATTGTTGATGGTGCAGTAAATGTATTTATGAAAAAAGCAGATATGTGCATTGTTGGTGCAGACGCAATAACTTCTAGAGGAGATCTAATAAACAAAGTAGGCACAAGCACTGTTGCGCATATTGCAAGAATGCACGATGTTTCATTTTATAGTGCTGCAGAGCTGTTCAAATACTCTCCATTAACTGCTTATGGACAGCGCGAACGTATAGAACAACGCGCTATTGCAGAAATATGGGATAAGCCCCCCAAAAGCCTAACAATTGCTAATCCAGCATTTGATGCAACTGCTGCACATTATATTACTGGATATATTACAGAAGTAGGCATTATTTCAGCGCAATCTTTATTCGCAATTGCAACACAAAAATTAGGAATCAAGATTTACGAGTGAAGAAAACATAAATATAAAAATGCACATGTAAAAATCTATAAGGGTGGTTTTCATGCAAAAATTGTTATTATTTGCTATGCTATTGTTTGTGCTAAACATTGCATTTGCCGAGACTGAGGAAGAGAGGATTACGCGTGAAGAAACAGAAAGGATTACACGAGAAACTACAGAAAGGATTGCAGCAGAGACTACTGAAAGACTTACAAGAGAGGCTACTGAACGGGCAATAAATGAAACTCGCGAGGGTATAGCGAGTCAGATAAGAAACGAGACAGAAGAGTTAATCAGAAATGAAACTGCTGAGCGAGTTAGGGAAGCAACTGAAAGCGAAGTAGAAAATCAGACACGAGAAGCACGAGAAGATATTCGTATAGGAGTGGAAAATCAAACAAGGGCAGCAAGAGAAGAGATAGATAGAGAATTGAGAGTAAGAAATAGGATAGATGCAGAAACAGATAGAAGACTGAAAATGAATGCTAGTGATAGAATAAAAGAAAAACTTGAGAGAAAATGCGATGGAATAGTGGACGCTAATGAGCGTATTTTTTGCGAGCGCGAGAAAACAACATACCTAACAATAGAAAAGGTTCGTGAGCGTCATAGGTTAAGCGAGGAATGTAGACGGCTTACTGGTAGCGAGCGATCTGCATGTCAAGAACGTGTAAACAGGCATTTCAGAGACGTCATCCAGGAAAGGTTTAAGGAATTTAAAAGAGAAGAGTTATCAGGTGGTGAGACAGCGCGTGCAATAATAAACTCAGTTCATGAGCGAGTATCTGAAGCGAGATTAAACGATGAAAAGAGCCAGGCAAAGCGCAATCTAATAGAACGTATTGATGGTTTAATTGCGAGTGCTGGAAAAAAAGCAGATCTACTTGAAAGAGCACTAAATAAAGCAAAAGAAAAAGGTTATGACACTGCAAGATTAGAATTTTTATTAGAAGAATACAAAATAGCAATGGATAAGGCAAAAATATTCTATGATGATGAGCAGTATAGAGATACCTTAGCTGCTTTAAACGATGCTAAAAATATATTTAAACAGTTTAGGTTTGCATTTGCAGACCTTATTAAGTAGCAATGGGGTCATAGGGGTGAAGCCCCTATATTTATAAATACTAAATAACTAACATATTCGGTGGTCTAAATGCGAAAACTATTGTTTGTAGGTTTGGTTGTTTTCTTATTAATGGCAGTTGTACTCGCAGCTGATTTGCGCAGTGATGCACGCGACAATGCAAGAGATGAAGTAAAAGATAGAGCAGCAGATAGGGCAAAAGATGTAGCTAGGGACAGAGCAAGAGATGTTGCTCGGGATGCAGTTAGTGATCGAGCTAAGGAGGTTGCACGCGAGCGCACTAGAGAGGTACTTTCAGAACGTATGAAAGACAGAGTAAAACCAGAGAGACTTAAGGAGATCAGAGAAAATGAAAGGAATAAGCTTGATAGGGAAGGAAAGAATGAATTAGAAGATAACTTAAAAAGGAGAAGGGCAAAACAAGATGTTAAAGAAAGGGTAAAAGAAAAAAGAGAAAGAAAATGTGAATCGCTTAATGATAAAGTTGAACGCGTACTATGTGCTAAAGAAAGAAATGCAGTTTCTGAACGTGCTTTAGAAAAAGCGCGCGAGCGTCATGCATTAAATGAAAAATGCAGAAAGCTAACGGGTGAAGATAGAAAGAAATGTGAACTAGAGATAAATGAACATTATAGAACTGTAGTGCAAGAGAGATTTAAAGATTGGATAAAAAAGAAAAGACTAGCTGCAGAAGCAGGAGATAATGAAACTGAAGAAACAGAAACTGATGAAGGTGCGAGAGTACGTCTCGATGCTTTACACAAGAAAATGCTTGCAGAAAAATTAGAAAAATTAACTGAGGAGAAAAAGAAAGCATTAATACAAAGACTATCTAACATGATAGAGAAAGGAGAGAAACTCAACGATCTTATGGAAAAGGCAATAACTAAGGCTGAGGAAAAGGGCCACGATGTATCAAAGCTGCAATTTTTGCTAGAAGAATATAATGCAGCCTTAGATAAGGCAAAGGTATTATTTGATGATGAGCAATACAGAGATGCTCTAGCTGCATTAAATGATGCAAAGCATACGTATAAGCAGTTTAGGCATGTATTTGCAGAGCTCCATCAAAAACATAAACGTGGAGAAAAACACGTAGAGGATTTAACTGAAGTTGTTGAAGTTCCTCCAACTCCAGATGAAACTACAACTGATACCGAGGGTGATAGTTGATGAAAATATTATTTGTAATATTGGGAGCAGTGCTATTGTTATTAGCTGGTTGTGCACAAGGCGAGCAAAAGAAGGATGAAAAGTCTGCTGACGTAACCAAACCACAAGCTCCACCAGCTACTCCGCCAGCAGCAGAACCTGCTAGCGTAGGTGAAGGAGATCAAAAATTAGGTGAAAGCGATTTACCACCATCATTACCAGAAGATGAAGAGGACGAAAAAGAGCTTAATAAGATGGTGGATGATCTGGTTGTTGGGGGGAAAGAGGAAGTTCAAATCTTGCAATCTCTGTTTTGCTTGGCCTATGCGCTTCAATCCTTCTGCGGAGTTTTTCCGTGAACTCTGGGCGAAAACGTTTGGCGCGTATAAAAACATCACACGGATCAACTGAAACGTTTCGTTCTCTTGAATAAGCTGCAAGTGCTGCTACGAATGTTCTTTCTGCGCTCTCAATCAAACGCGCAGCAACTTCATTTTCATCAAGTACTATTTCAGAAGTTACTAGATACCCAACGCTAGTTTTTGCGAGTCCAGAAACTGCCCTGTATCCATTTTCATAAAGCCAGCCCCAGTACCCACGTAACCAGTAATTTTCTCCATCAAGCTGTATCCCGTTTGTTCTAGTTGGAATCCAAAGTTGGCTTCCATCAAATAGTACTGCACGTTTTAAGTTTAGCGGCCCTTCAGGATGGAGTATTCTTATTTTTCTATAATCTTCAGGGAATCCTTGATTAGCTACTCTTTCCAATGTAGATTGACAAAAGACATTTAACTGTACAGGTGAACCATTAATTAATAATTTAAATCGAAAGCTAGAATAATGAAGCTCTAAAAAATCAAGAAGTGCACTAGGTTCATCTCCTAAAATTGCTTTTAATACTCTTGAAACAGGGTCAGGTGTATAGTCTACTTTACAAAAATATTCAATTGCTTTTAAAGATGCACGAGATGGATATAGTGCCGCCAGATCAAAGTCTTGTCCTACTTGTGGAGCATATACCTGCGAACCGTAAAGTATAATGCTCAGTCCAGAACCTCTAAAAACATCTCTTAAAACTTTCAGAACCTTTTGCTTGTTTTCTAATCCTTGGGCATGTTCCTCATCAGTAATAGGCCTGAAAGAATTTTTTCTTCTATTATGTTCTTCCATACCTTTAGGGCAAATCCTCCAACTATGTTTAACAATAGTGACTGACATAATGGAGAATTATAGAAAAAAGGTATTTAATAGTATATCATTGTGGATTTAACATTGAATACTCTGCACTTGCAAGAGTGAATCCTGGGCCAATGAGCTCATCTTTTTTAATAATTATATCATCTTCACCCTTGTTTTTCTTTAGATTATATACAACAAGCGTATTTGTACTACTTGATAAGATCGGAACTATCAGATAACCATTGGTTTCATCTACTTTTCCCAATCCTGTTTCTCCTGCGTTTAAAACTACTTCAAACATATATTCTGGCTCACCAGAAGTTACGCGGTATATTTCATAAGCATTTGCTGAGGTATCCTTTAAGCTAAAGTATAATGCAGTTTCTCCATCGTAAAATGTAGCTAAGCTCGAAATTGATGTTGGAAAACTTGTTACTTCTTTGATTATTTTGCCAGTGCTTGTGCTATGTTCTCTTATAATATTAGTAGTTAATTTTGTGCTAGCTTCATAAGTTCCATCCACACTAAATAATCTATTGCCAACGCTATATAGTTTTCCTTTATTAGAAGGGTCATTATCATCTAAAAGTTTTGTTGACTGAGTTGCACTAAAGTCTCTTTTATATAATCCGTCACTTGCATGATAATAAAATGAATCACCAATTATGGCGAAGCTGCCAACAGAAGATCGTGGATATAAATCTACATTTTTGATAGTTCCCCCAGTTATCTGATCTATTACCTTGAAGTCGTAAATAAGTGGATTTCGCTCTCCGCGCTCATTAAGAACAATAACTCTATTCCCATTTGTTCTAACACGCAAAACGCTTCTCGAATAGCTGTATGATATTGTTTTATCGATTACATAAGCTTTGTCTAAAGAAGGTATATCTCCAATAATCGCATAATAAGTACTGCTCCATGTTATGGGTTGGGCAGTTATATATATTACTTTAGTGCTTGGTGTTCCCTCAGTTGTTGATACTACTGAAGGTAAACTTTTTGTGCCAGACCCAACGCTTGTAAAATAAAATATCATCAAAGTATTTGGTGAGATTTCTAATTTTTTAACATCTGGTGTTGGTGGCTGTGTTACATTAGAAGGTGGAGTTGGACCTACGGGTGGCATTGGCGGAGGTGTAGGCGGTGTCGGCCCGCTTCCAGCAGCGTATAATCCAGTAAGAACAGTGCTGTCTAATATATGGCCTTGCATTGCTTGTTCAAGCTGTTGTTTTGTTGCACCTGCATTAAGCGTTAATGTTGTATCTAATGCATAGATTTTGAAGATATACATATGCGCCGGTCCTTCAGGTGGACAAGGTCCCATATATTTTGATTCCCCACCGCTATTCGCACCTTGCGTACCAACAGGTGTGCCTTGCGCAATGTTCTTAGTATTTGCAGGAATATTCCATGTAACCCAGTGAACCCAAGCACCATCAGGTGCGCCAGGGTAATTCGCATCTGGATCATCAATAACTATCGCAAGACTTTTAGCATTGCTTGGCGTGCCACTAATTGTTAGTGGCGGATTTAAATCGCTGCCTTCGCATGTATATAATTTGGGTACATTCTCATTTTGTGAAAAAGCAGGACTAGTTAACTGCATCTTACCAGTTGATATGCCTCCAGTATCTATTGGTTTTTTGCCTGTTAGTATATAAGTAATCTGGTCTTTTTGCTGGTATACTATAACAACTAGAACCATTAAAACTAAAAGTAGAACAATAACATATCTTTGCATGCTTACTTTTATGATGGTATATTTAAAAATTTAATTCAAAGAGAAATATTCTGGAGGATTTCCAGTATAACTTATTTTTTGATCAAAATTTATCTCTTTACTCTCCTTTGTACTTAAATCATGGACAACAACAGAATCTGCTGTGCCAGGTGTTTTGGATTCTATAGTAACAAACAGTTTCCCATTACTCTCATCAACACCTAATATCCCACCTTCGCTTTCATCCAAGTCTAATCCGATCAATGTTTCAGCAGTATCACCTAATTCGATACGGTATATATAATATCTGTTTTGATTAGTTTCATCTTGCGCAACAATATAAAATGCAGTTTCCCCATCATAGAATTTCAAATTGCCAGCAGGTATAGTGTTGGTTGTTTTTATAATTTTTCCAGTATCTACATTATGTTCTCTAATCTCGTATTCATTTTTATCTGTATTATAATATATCGTTACAAGGCTATCCTGGATATCATAGAGTGCTCCAACATTATCAGGATCATCACTAACCAACAGCTTTTGTGGTTGTGTAGAATCAAAACTTAGCTTTAATAAGTCTCCAGCAGAATCGCGATAAAAGATGTTATTACTAATAACTGCAAAACTGCTTATCTCTGTTGAGGTAGCTACTGTATATAATTTCTTACCATTAGAAGGATCAATTACCTCGATTTTTTCATTATTTAACAAAAACAGTTTATTTCCTCTTGTTATGACTTGCATAGGTGTATTTGAGTATCCCTCAGATTTTACTCGGTCTAATAAGTACGCCCTGTTTGATACTGGAAGATAACCCAAAGCAGCATAATAGCTATCATCCCAGTTTACTTTATTTGTTTTACTTTCTAAGTTATAATCTGCGTATATACTATATGATAAATTATTAGCATCAGTTCCAAGCAACGCGGTATAAAAAACAATAAAACTATCCAGAGTTTCATCTGCTGCCGCAGGTGTTGGTTGTGGTGCTGGCAATGGCTGTGGCTCGGGTTGAGGTGTTGGCTGTGGTTCTGGTGTTGCTATATTTGTAGCTGCTTTTTTTCCACCAAGTACTAATATGAATGCTAAAACCAGTAACACTACAATCAAAAAAATAATTGCTTTATTATGTACGTTTCTCTTTTTTTGCATATTTTTTTTAGGGATACTACATTTAAAAGTTTACTGCTTTTGAATAATCTTATAATGATCCTCCAAAAAGTCGGATCAATCTGTTCACAACCAGATATTTAAAATTTGATTGTGAATCAGGAAAGAAAGCAGGGTTGGTTATGAACATGGTAAATGACAAAAAGGAACCTAAATTTGTTGAGAAGTAAACCAAGAAGGTAGATGTTTGGAGATATAAGAAATACGTCTGCAAAGTAAAAATTCTAGATATATACACTGGTGCTAAGATAATTGTACTGAATGAGGATGAAGCAAAAGAGCATGATATGTATTGGGGGTATCGCACGCAGGTGTGCACACCAAAAAAAGAGTGCGTAGTTGCAATAGTAGATGTTTCTGATGAGCTTGTTAAGCCTGGTGAAATAGGTATATTCAAGGATGTAGCTAAAGATCTTAATCTGAAAGACGGTGATAAGACAGAAATAATGCACATGGACAGGCCGGCTTCCATAAGCTATATAAAGAGAAAGCTTGATGGTGAAACACTTAAACCAGATGAAGTTCAGCTAATTGTAAAAGAAATAATGGAAGGAAAACTTAGTGAGATTGAAACATCCGCTTGGATCTCTGCTGCTTATATTCGTGGCTTTAGTGATGAAGAGATTATTGCGTTAACGCATGCAACAGTTAATTCTGGTGACAAATTAGAACTTGGTAAAAAAGGAATTTGTGATAAGCACTGCGTCGGAGGCGTCGTCGGAAACCGCACAACAATGCTGATTGTTCCAATGATTGCGTGCACTGATTTGTATATTCCAAAAACTAGTTCTCGTTCAATTACCAGTCCATCAGGAACTGCTGATACATTTGAGGTTTTAACAGATGTCGAAATAGAAATAGAAGAGATGCGAAAAATTGTGCTCAAGGCACATGGCGCGATTGTTTGGGGCGGAGGTATGAATCTTGCGCCAGTAGATGACAGACTCATAAAAATAAGACATCCACTTAGTTTAGATCCAGAAGGTATGCTGCTTGCAAGCATATTAGGAAAGAAAAAATGCGTTGGTGCTGAAAACGTGATAATCGATATTCCTGTAGGCCGCGGTGCAAAGATTCCATATATGGAAAAAGCACAGCAGTTAGGTGATCATTTTATAAAGATTGGAAAGAGCATTGGAATGAATATTGAAGTGCTAATAACTGATGGTGCAGAGCCAGTAGGTAATGGTGTTGGTCCAGCGCTTGAATGCAGAGATGTTCTACAAGTACTTGAAGGAAAAGGGCCAAATGATCTAAGGCATAAAAGCATATTTATGACTGGCAAGCTGCTTGAGTTAGCTGGCAAATGCAATGTTGGAAAAGGATATGATGTTGCATCAGACCTTATAAGAAACGGAAAGGCAAATAAGAAATTCCGCGAAATAGTTGGTTTACAAGGTGGAAATCCTAATGTGAAAATTAGTGATTTGCCCATTGGTCAATATACGTATGATGTTAAGACAGAGCGTGAAGGTCAGATTTACCACATAGATAATAAAATGATATCTAAAATTGCTAGGATTGCTGGTGCACCGCGTGATGATGGTGCAGGTGTTTATGTCCATCGCATACGTGGCGATCGCGTTGTTAAGGGAGATTTGTTATTTACCATCTACGCAGAAAGCGAAACAAAATTAAGCTTTGCGATTAAGGCATTAGAGGATTTGGAACCAATAGAATTTAGGAAAATGCTTTTGGGAAGTATGAGTTAGCAATGGGCCTTGGGCATTGTGACTGGGCTATTTTTAAACCTTTTTGTTATAATAAATATAGATATGCGAAAATTAATGGGTGTTCAGACTGGCAGGCAAAAGGCGAAAAGCAAAGATACTGTTATTCCAAAATTTTTGACTTATGCATTTGCGCTCGCTACTGGAATACAAGGTCAATCCTGCGGCACTGAAGAAGCTGCAACGAAACCACCAATGATACCAGTGTCATTAGCAGTTCCAGATACTTCAACAAAGCCTGCAGAACCAGATTTCCCTACTATTAAAGCTGCTATCCAAAGAGCGCTTTCTAAATATGGTCCTTGGGTCAATGAAGTTGTTGACTTAGATTACACAGATGGAAAAGAAACAGGTATCCAGCTTCGTGTTTCTAGAAAAGGTATTCAAGAGTTGCTTGAGAGTTCTGATATTGGAGGTATGGGTGTGATACCTCAGTTGTTGCGTGCAATGTATTTTCCTTCACCATTAAATGTGCTGATATTATCATCTGAAGATCCAAATGTGGATAGATACTTTGACCATGAATTAGGACATGGTATTGTTATTAAGGATAAGAATCGTCAATTTCCAACATTTCTTGCAGGTTATTCTGGACCTTCTGCTGAAGAGATTAACGCCGTGGTAAAAAGAAGGGAAGACGCAATACGTAGAGTTGGGTTTCTTTTTATGATCGAAACAAGGCAAAGATTTTTTGAGAGTGAAAAGTCAATCTCAATTAGTTTTATGCAGGAATTTAATCAACTTATAATGAATCGTAATATGCTTCAAAGTGCTCTTCAAGACCCAAGAATACCTGCACAGGTAAGCCAGCGTTATCAAGAGCTAATTGCTTCTCTTGTTGCTGAGGTTAATAGTGTTTTAATAGAAGCTCAAAGCAATCAGCCTAATGCAGATCCTTTTGCAGCAGCAAGAGAGCTAGGTCTAGATCCTGAAGGAGATATTTGCTCAGGGGATATGGGCAAGATAATTCCATTTTGGGTTCAGCAACTTGGAAAGTTTAACGATCTTTATAAGAATATGCTTCGCCTTGCTGGGAGTATGCAAGAGACTAATCAAGATTTTGAGAGCAACTTTCCACAATTTTATGTAGAGGTAACAATGAATCTAGCAGTGGCCGCATTAATGGACCAAGAAGGATTTAAACTAGATGCAATGAAAGAATTTTACGTCTCACCAGCTGAAACATGGTCACGTTTGTTTCATTCGCTTATGCATGTATATGTTGGCGAAGATTGCTTGGCCCCAGGAAGATTTCGTCTTACTGAAGACGAAATTAAGGTTTTTGATGCAATGCGTTATAATGGACAACCGATGTTTCAAAATGCAGTTAGCAAATATCGTTTAGCGTTGCGCATGCTAGAAGATGGAGTAAGCCTAGAGGAAATAAGAGGATTATTGGAATTTGCAGAGCACTTTAAATATAAAGGAGAAACTTATCTTTGGCCAGCTACTAATGTACAAATTGTCGGAGAAATTCCAGTTATAGATAAGATAGATTTTGATGTATATGAGGCTAGCGAACAAAATTAGTATTTACTTAGCTTCTTTTACATAGTAATTCTGGCCTTTGGTTTTGAATTCGCAGTAATGAAATTTGTGGTCTCTATGAATTTATCAGAAATGAAATGCCAACCAGCAAGGGCTGGTCTAAAGCCGCTTGATCCAGAGAAAATAAAAGAACTACTCCAATATGTTAAAAGTTGGGAAATAAAAAATAACCAGTTGCAATGTGATTTTACATTCAAGAATTTTCTAGAAGCAATGAAATTTGTAGATAAAGTCAAAGCAATCATTAATGAGGAAGACCATTATCCCACAATTACTATATTCTATAAAGCCGTTCGCATACAGCTTTTTAGTCATGCTATTAATGGACTAGGAGAAAATGACTTTATAATAGCAGCTAAAATTGATAGACTAGTAGGTCAATAGACGATTTATAATAGAATCAGGAAGATGTTATTGGGAAGCATGATGAGGTAAATACTGCAAGGATTACCAGTCCCCTTAGCTCCTCACACGCTTGGCATTTTTTCAGCTCATTGAAGCCGCGGTTCATCCAATATTTATTATTTAGTATTTCCTTAAAACAACATAAGTTTTCGTATCGCTCACGCTTTTTAGTTTTCTTATTTTATCTATCTCATCATCAATAGCTTCAATACTTTCTCCTTCTATAATTAGGCATCCATCAAAATCTCCAGATACTTCATATGCTTCCTTTGGAATCCTCGTTGCAATTATTTCGCGCATTGCTTTTTTAGGATCATCCCTAGCCTTTGTCATGACTATTGCGAAAAATCCGCTTTCCGCAGATGTGTCAATTGTAAATCTTTTAATTGCCCCTTGTTTAACAAGCTGATCAATGCGATGGCGTACTGCACCTTCTGTTAAGTCTACTTGCTTGGCCATTGTTGTATTTGCAACGCGCGCATTTTGCCGCAATAAGGAAATTATTTTCTTGTCTTTGTCATCGAGCTTCATGTACTGGATTACTCATCTACTATTTAAACCTTTTGCGATTTTCGTAAATACGAATTTTTTGATAATGGGCCAAAAACAATGCTGCGAGGAATTTAGTTACACATATTTATAAATTGTCGTAATTAAATATATTGTATGGGAAGTGCATTATTAAAATTAAGAGGGGAACCAGTGCAATTACCAGCAAGAAGACCAATACTACATGTAGAAAAAGGAGTGCTAAATGAAGGTCCAATTGATGGGATTCCGATGGGCATTATAAAATTGCTACAGTTAATTCGAAGCGGTGGAAATATTCCAGGCATTAGCGATCCTGAATTATATACGCGTTTAGTAGACAATTGGTGCAGGAATAATAACAGAACAATTGCTGATGTAGAGGCTGCCGAGGCTAAATATTGGCAAAATCAGCAAAATGCAAGACCTTAAAAGTTATTCTCTCATATAAATAATAATCCCGCCTTAGCTCAATCCCCTAGTGAGTTTTAGGCCGCCTTTTCCTAAAAGGCGGAAACCGATAGGTTGCTTGTTCAAGCCATAGCCCCTTTCTTCTAAAGAAAGTGAATTGTCAACAATGTTGACAAATATTGACACGAAAGTCGTGTCAATGGCTGAGGCCTTCACCCCCAAAGAAACGGCGAAGGTTTTAAACGATGGTTATTTTAATGTCGTTTTTGGACGAACCCTTTTTAACATAAAAAAATAATTAGATTCTAAAAAGGGTTCAATGGAACAAATCAGGCAGGCGGGATTTTTTTGTTTTGGGTCTTGGATTGTTGTTTTGGGATGTTCTTATAAATCTATTTCCAATAAACTATTCATGAGAAAAATAATTTTTCTAGCACTGGTACTAATACTCTTTGGCTGTGTATCAAAAGAAGAATTGAATAAGGCAGTCAATGATAAGAATGCAATGGAGAAAAAATACGAAGAGCTGCAAAAGGATTATGATAATCTTGAAGAGAAAGATAAAACCTTGCAATCCAAATACAATGAGTTGCGTGATGCGCATGAATCTCTAAATAAATCTTATGATGAACTTGATTTATCCAATAAAAAACTTATGTTAGACTACTCTAGTCTAAATACAGCACATAATAACTATATTAAAAATTATAATGATTTGAGCGCATCTTATATCTCTTTGAATAATAGTCATAATAATCTTAAGTCATTGTATCAAAATCTAACCAGGGACTACGAAGTAATATTAGAAAAACTTAGAAACTTCCAATCATCAGGTCGTTTGCCAAAAGATATACCTAGTTCCCCAGTTATTGCAAACCTTGATTTTCTTTTATCAAGGGATTCATTAATCTTGAAACAGTCTAAACTAAATCTTTCATCTGTAACCGATACCAAATCAATGCATCCAACAATAACTGCAGAACATACAGCAGTATTTACAACTAATTTTGATCCAGAACGATTGCAAGTTGGAAATATCATCGCATATAGATCAACATCTTTTGATCTTCCTATAATGCATAGAATAATTGAGATTCAAAGGGATAGTAGTGGGGTTTGTTATACTGTTCAAGGAGACAACAATCCATCTCCTGATCCAGGCTGTATTAAGTCATCCCAGATAATTGGGTTAATTATTGGCGTTATATTTAATACTGTTAGTGATGGGTATAGATACTGCCCTGAAAGTGCAATAGCTATTACCAGGGGAGATAAATTATTTTGCATGCCAGATAATATTCCTGCTGGTGTTTATGTTAATAATCAAACAATAAGCAGTGAATCACTTGTTGGTTTTCCATTATGTTCGGACAAACAACCTGATAAGCCTTATACAGTAGTTGGGCCAGATAAAAAAGTTTATTGTTATGAAGATGTTTAGTAACATTTATATAAATTTTGTAACATATAAGAACTATGGTTTCTGTACATAGATATCCAAGAAATAACCCAAATAGAGTTCTGCCTTATTTTCATAGGTTTCCAGATCAGCCAGCTAAAATGGTTACTATTTATGCAAAAGGTCCCAACGATAGACGATGGTTTGTTTATGATGTTGAACGAAGAGAGCTTAGAACAGCTACTGATATCTCACGAGAAGGGGGTCGAAGGTCTGCGACATTAAGGGACAGAATAAGATTTAAAGAAGTTTTAGTTGATCGTGCATTATTGCCTCATTGGGAAACTGAAGGCGCATTAAGAAAAGTTTTAAGAGAACATGCTTTATTGTAACTCATGGCCCACTGCTCAAGGCTCATTGCTGAAGGCTAATTCTTGTGTCTATAAACAACAAATCCTAAAATAAGTAGCATAAATGCAATTGGGCAGCATGGCACATTGCTATCAGGTGGTTTTAAATCAGGTACTGGTCCTGGGGCTGGTGCAGGAGAAGGCGCAGATGTATTACTGGGGGTAGGTTGCCCACTTGGTTGCGGACTTGGAGTCGGAGAAGGCTGCCCATCAGAAGGCAACGGAGGCAAATCATCGCTTGGAGATGGTTGTGGCTGAGGGGTTCCAGACAATATTGGAGATGGCACTGGTGTTGCAGATTCAGAACCAAACGGCGGGTTAATTGATTTTAATAATACTGTTTGTGAAGGTATGGCTTGTTTTATCAATAATCCGGTTTCCTTATCAACCCATCTTTCTGTTTGTTGGCCAAATAAAGTTTTTTTCATTTTAAGTGTTACCCAACTTTTGCCAGCTGCAGTTACCACGACATCTTTTTCAAATATCTTCCATCCATCTATACTATCATCCTGACTAAGCGTTGATGTTTTTGATTTATCATACCAGAAACTTCCAGAATCCGCGCTTGCATTATCAGTTGGTGCGCCACCTGGGCTTTGATCAATTTTCACTTCAGTAGCAGAAACACTAAGAACCTCATATGATACATCTCCGCCAGGTGTTGCAGTATAAGTTATTTTTACGCCTTGTTTAACCCAATCTGGAGGTGCAGCAAGAACAAAAGATACTAGGAGGAGTAATAAAAATATTTTTCGCATGAATTTAATATTATAAAATAGTTTAAATAAGTTTTGGTTTGCCCACTGCTCAAGGCTCAATGCCCATAGCAGTAATTTAGTGCCTAAAATGCCTCACTCCAGTAAATATCATCGCAATATTATGTTCATCAGCAGCCTTGATTACTTCTTCATCTTTTAACGAGCCGCCAGGTTGAATAATCGCAGTTATGCCTAGTTTTGCAGCATAATCAATACCATCGCGAAATGGAAAGAACGCATCACTAGCCATTGCACATCCACGCAAACTAATCTCGCCCGAGTAGTCTCGTGCAATCATTGCAGCTAATTTAGCAGCATCAACTCGCTTCATCTGTCCAGCACCAATGCCAACAGCACGATTTGGCCTTGCATAAACTATTGCATTTGATTTAACATATTTCGCAATCTTCCATGCGTATAACATTGCCTGCATCTCCTCGCGTGTGGGCTTTCTTTTTGTAATAAATCGCATGCCTTTTTCCAAAAGTAACGTATCTGCATCCTGTGCAAGCAATCCGCCTGCAACAGTTTTATATTCTTTATACGGTGCTCGTTTTGTTTTGAAATCAATGATTTCTAACAACCGTAAATTTCTCCTTACCTTGAAAACATCCTTTGCAGCTTCGCTAAAACTAGGCGCAAGCACAATTTCAACAAAAACAGAAATTATTTCTTTTGCAAGATCCCCGCTTACTGGCTGGTTAATTGCGACTACACCACCAAATGCAGCCTCTGGATCAACACTCCTAGCAAGCTTATATGCTTCGACTATGTCATGCGAAGAAGCAACTCCGCTTGGATTATTATGTTTTACAATAACTGCAGTTGGTTCATCAAATTCTTTAACAAGCTCAAATGCAGATGCAGCATCTTGTATGTTATTATAAGAGAGGTGTTTACCTTGTAATTGCTTTGCATTAAGTACTGATGGCCCGTTGAAGTTTGTATCTATATAAATAGCTGCTCCTTGGTGCGGGTTTTCGCCATAGCGCAAATCCTGCCATTTTTTAAATGTAAGATTTAAGTATTCAGGAGGTTTTTTATCCTTCTTGAATACTTTTCTAAAATAGGTTTCTATTATTACATCATAATGCGCTACGTGTTCCCATACTTCCAATGCAAGTGTTTCGCGCGTTTTTTCGCTTATTTTTTTATTATTTTTTAGTTCATTTATTATATCTGGGTAGCGAGCAGGATTAACAACACATGCAACATCTTTATAATTTTTTGCAGCGCTCCGCAATAACGCAGGTCCACCAATATCAATATTTTCAATTGCTGTTTCTAGATTACTATTATTTATTACCTGTTCGAAAGGATAAAGGTTAACAACTACGAGATCAATTAGTTCTATTCCTTGTTTTTTCGCTTGTTCTAAATGTGTTTTCTTTGAACGATCAGCGAGTATCGCACCATGTACTTTCGGATGCAGCGTTTTTACGCGACCGTCCATCATTTCTGGAAACCCCGTAAAAGTAGAAACATCTGTTACTTTGATTTGCTCGCTTTTAAGTAGTTTGGCAGTACCACCACTAGAAATAATTTCTATATTAAGATCAGAAAGCGATTTGGCAAATTCTACAATACCCTTTTTATCAAAAACAGATATTAATGCACGTTTAACTGACATTATTAAAACCCAGTTCCCTCTCTGAAGATAAAAAAATCGGAGAGAACCAGTTAAATATTATGGTACATAGCTTATTTTAAAGATTTGGTTTATTCAAACAGTTCCATTTGATAGGCTGCTCTGATTTCATTTATTGCGAATTTTAGAAATGCTGATGTTGCAGCAGCCGTTCTTCCACCAATCTGGCCGTCATCATCTAATGGGGTTGTGGTATTTTCGCCACGATAATAATATTGAAGGTTTCGCGTTCCTAAATATTCGTTAATTGTTCTTTGGAGATCTTCAACTGCTTTTTTCATCCGTCTGTTTTTAGGTCCTGTACTTATATTTATTTTATTCGTGTCTAAGTAACCCGTATTTACTAAATCATTTATTACCTTTTGCCAAGGCACATACGTCAGATTATTGAAATCATATTCCAATACATTTAGGATTCTTCCTATTTCTCTTTGGTTTTTTCCTTGGAGCTCTGCAGGTAAATCTGTTACTTCAACTGTTCTGCCAGCATTTATTGGGTCAGGTTGGCTACCTGCGTCTGGAGGCGCTTGTACTTCATCCTCTTGCCCTGCTTCTGGAGGTGTAATTTCTGTTCCCTTAGTATCTCTTTTATCTTTGCCATCAGGACTACTTCCCCCTAAATCCCCGCCACCTCCACTATCCGTTCCATCGCGTGAACTCTCCTCAGTTTCCTCGTTAATACCTGCCCTTACTACTGCATGTTCTGTTCTAGCGTCATTAAGTGGACGAATGTATCTTCCACCAAAAAATAGTTTTTTACTTTCAGCGTACGTACCTACTGTTAGAACAAGCATATTATCCTTGCCATGATGATTGTAATCAATAGAAATTTGAATGGACCCAAGATCGAAGAAAGCACCGCCATTAGCCATAAATCTATGTATTTCTTCATTTCCGCATTCATTAAGTGGGCAAATGATATCATATCCTACCCCACCATCAAGCCCCGCATACAATTCATCTGAACCAAAGGCAGGGACAAATAAATCCAAAGAACCAAGATAACGCCTACCGTTTGGGTGTTCTGTGACACCATCATCTGTTTGTTGTAGATATATACGGTGGCTTGTTGCGTTAGCCTCAACAACGGTTGGAACACCATTTACTAAACTTGGCAAATGGCGATCTTGCAAAGAAAATATAAATGGGTCAAATGCATTGCGCAATACTGTAGTAAAAATGGCGAATTTTTGTGCTGGGGATAGATACACTCCTTCTAACATACCATCAAAATCAACTGGAGCGTTATTAACTATTGGAGGCATACCAATTACTTCTGTTCTATAATCTCTGGGGATTATTACACCCCCTAATGCCTGAATAAAAAATGCCCCTGCATTTGTATCAAGAACTAGCTTAAGCCCTGCAAGTATAGAATCCTTTCTATCAACTGCTGTAGTATAAGCCCCACTATACGGTCCACTTGCAAGATTAAGATCCAATTCAGCATTTGTATATGCATACCTTCCAATGATAAATAAAGGGTTTGCAACACGCAATGCCAAACTGGCACTTACCGTATGTTGATCTGTATGTTGATTAGAATCTCCAGCTAGTGTTGGGACCGAATCTCTATATCTAAAATATTCTCCTCCAATAACAAGCTGCGATCTATTATTTCCATCACCTGAAATAGCTATATCAGAATTAGTACGTGGTCTGGTTGTTTCTGCAGCATGTGCAGTGTTTGCTAGAAAAAATGTTGCGAATATCGCAGTCCCAATATTTTTTATAGCATGTGCTATCCTAAAGCGATTAGGGTTTTTCTGATTGGAATTAGTGGAGTTGCTATAATGCAATCTCATCATCATATTATATTTATAACACTTTATAAATGTTACTAGATATAGACAAAAACGAGTTTCTTATATCTTTCTAGTTTAGTGGGGTTAATCCAACTATTCCAGGAGCAAATAAAATTAATAATAAATGTAATATACCCGCAACTCCAACTAAGATTGAACCAAATGCAAGCCCAGGTATGTTTAGAATAACTGCTATACCTCCTAAGCCCATTGATATAACTAGTATAAGAGTGATAACCTGATAAGCAGTTGCATAATCCGTCGCAACTGCGGCTGCATCCGCTGCTTTTGCTTGTGCCTTTTCTGCATTTCTTGCGTATTCTTGTCCATCTTTATATTTTAAGGAACTTTTCTCTAGGCCAGTTAAATAGCTATCTAGTTTTGCAGTATTAACTCCTTCTCCTTTTAGTGTATCTAATAGTTCTTGTCTTATAGGCGTGTTGTTCTTAGAGACTTTATCATCATATTCTTCTAATATTTTAAAAACATCTTTTCCGCTTTCATCAATTATATCGTTTTCAAACAGTGTCACACGTAATCTATGTGCTTGGTAATAATTCCACCAGTTGCTTGCATTTACAAGGTGGTTAAGGGACTGTCTGTTTAAATCATTTGCCTCTTGGATGTAATCACCAGATTGGTTTGAGGTCCAAGCAGCGATTACTGTAACGAGAGATATAAATATTCCCATGAACGTATCAAGCGTCATTCCTAAGATTTTTATCTTTTTCATAAGATGATATAAAAAGTAAGCGCTTAAAAAGATTACCCCACACCGTTTATATTCTTTATGCCTCTGTGGTGTAGTTATGCCTTTTAGGAAAAGGCACCCCAAAACTACTTCGTTAAGTAGTAGCACAATGGTTAGCATATGGGCCTGTCAGTCATTACTTTTGACTTCTGCCATACTTGTGGCAAAAGTAAAGACATTGGTCAAAAGCCCTGAGAAAAACTAGTGACGCGAAACGCAGAACAGAAAACTCAGGACTGAGCAGCTCGTCCACGACCCGGGTTCGAAAGCCTTGTCCTGTCGGACAAGATTTGACAGCAAGGCCGTCAACCCCGGCGGAGGCGTTTTTTCCTTTTGATGAAAAATTTTGACGCGATGCGCGTCAAAGGTCTTATTTATTAATTTTATTATTTTAATACTCAGTATGGGAATGAGCAAAAAAGATCTTTCTAGAAGAAAAGCAAACATAAAAGCAAAGCTAGAGGAACTTGAAAAGAAAGCAAAGATGGATCCTCTAAAAAAGAACATATTTCTGCATGAAGAAATAGCGCAGTTGAAAAAGAAACTTGAAGAAAATGACTAATTTTTTAGCTTACTAAAATAAAATGTACTAGCTGCATTTCCAATTAATAACGCAAGTAATATTGGTGAATGTAAACTATAAGTAAAACCCATTGTAGCAATCAACGCAATCAGCGAAGCATACATTATCTGTGCTTTCAATGCGCGCGGTGATGTTCTTGGTTCAACAAGCATGAAAAAAGCAAAGAAAACCCAGCCAGTTGATAGATCAATATAATTTGCTATTGGCTGTTGGCTTTTGGCTATTAGCGACCCAACCAACATACTAAAAATAGTATATGCGATCATAAATGTAATACTTGCAGGCAATCGTTTTATTCTCCAAGAAACGATTAGACCAAGTATCAATGCTTCTGGAATTTTATTTCCCCACCATGCCTCTGCAGGAACTTGCAAGAAAACAATTATCATTGCAAGTGATGCTGGATTAAAGAGATTATTATTTTTATATCGAACAATATGTTTTAGCACTTGCGCAAGCGCAGCAGTTCCAGCAATATTATATAATGGTAGATTAGGTGAAAAAACTAATGCAAGTATTAATCCACTTATTGCCGGACCATAAGATAAAATTATTTTTTTGGTTTTTATATATGTGGCTATTACGTCTACTGCAACAGAAACAACCAGGGCTGTAAGCGAGGATAAAATTGCATCATTAAAACCTTGCAACTGCCCGTTTATAAGAACAAGAATTATTAGAGATAGAAAAATGATTCGGTATGGATCCAAATACTTTTCTATAGCTTTCAAATCCATAAAAAAATAAGAACACTAAGAATTATATATTTATCTTGTTGCTCCTACACGCACAACTGCATTTTCTGGTGTAAATGATCCTGGGGCATCAAATGCATTTAGTCTAGCCCATTCAGCAACACCCGCACCTAAGAATCTTGCGTTGCCATCTCCTTGTGCACCTGTTGGTCCACCTAGTAACATACCTAAGGATAAGAATAATCCTCTTTGATCCTCTCTTAAATGCCATTTATATTGTAATACTAATTGCACTGGTCCAAGCTCTAAGAAACCACCTGCATTCGCTGATAAATATCTGCTTGAATCATAAGTTGTAGGATCAATAACTTCTACTCCGCCTCTTCCTAAAAGTCCGCCATAGAAATTTGGATCTGGTCCCCAAACAGGTAATCTAAGTTCTAATGCACCATGCCATCTTCTAGCATTTGGCTCTCCTGTAACGCCTGTTTCATCTTCTTGCAATACCAACCTGTGCGTTCCACCTGTTACTTCTACTAATATTGGTTGGCCACTAACAAAGCTAAGCGGAACTCTTCCTTCTAATGCCCCTCTTGCTTGATCGTAAGGATTGCTATTTCCAGCAACTAATACAGTAAATACCTCATCTGGTGTTGAATAAATTATTTGTCCTTTAATTCCAAACTCTCCAAAAGTAGTTTGGCAAATTGCACCAGTTGCTGGATCGCATATTTCGTTTGTTCCTACTTGCACACGAGAACCACCTGGAACTAGTTGAAGAGATAGTGTATGCCCACCTTCGCTTCTGTCAGTATATCTTAATACTAAACCAAAGAAATTTCTTAATGAACTCCATTCATACTCCTTTTCATTTAATGGGAATGCAAGTCTTGCTATTGTATTCTGCCATTCTGCTCCAATCCCAAATCCTGATTCAAATAAATAGAGTCCGTGTGCTCCACCTAAATCTATATTTGAATTTTGTCTAGCAGTAATCCCAGGAAGATTTACTCTTAGTCTTCTATAATCTCCGCCTACTGAAAACATTAAATGAGGATTTCCATCTGCAGCAGTAACAACTGATGTTGGTGTGAATGGGAAATATCTTGCGACTGATGGAGGTTCTGAGACTGGCGGTAAAGCAGGAGGCGCTTGTGCTCTTAATTGCGCAGCTGCCTCTGCATCTTGTGCTGCTGCACGTCTTTCAGTTTCTGCCTCCCTTCTAGCTGCTTCTTCTACTGCTGCCCTTTGTTCTGGTGGTAGTGCTGGTTCACGTGCAGGTTCAGCTATTGGCTCGCCTAAATCTACTTCTCCAGGTGCAGCCTGCCCAAGTGCGGCATTTAAATCTCTTATTAATAATGGTTCGAGATCCTGATCTATTTTTTCTGCTAACATTCTTCTTGTTTTTGGACCGAATGTTCCAGTAGGTTTAATCCCGCTATTATCAAATTCAAGAAGTTCTCTTTGCATCCATTCTATCGAACTTGCTAAATCATCGTCTGGATTTAAATCAATAAATCTAGTTTGTATTGAACCATCTGTATATAATGCAGACATAACAGCAGTTTCTTTATCTTTATTACCTGGGTCTTTTTCTAAACTCCTAAGTGCATCCTTTGCATCATTAAGCGCTCCAAGTTTTATAGTTAAAATAAGTTTTTTTGAAACTGTTTCATCCCCTTTGTTTTCTGCATCTTCATAAAATTCTGCAGCTTTCCAGAATTGACCATTGCCTGCTAGTTTATCTGCAATTGCAACTACTCTATCTCGTGCAGCTATTTTTTGTTTATCATCTCTAGCGGCTTCACAAGCTTCTATAAATTTATTAGCTGCACTAACTAAGTCTTTTTGTTCTAATGCTGTCGCATCTTTCATTAGATTTTCATAAGTTGGGGCTTGTTCTTGTGCTGGAGCAACACCTTGTCCTGCTGCAAGTTCTTGCGCGCTAACTGCAACGCCACTTGCCACTTCAACTGTTTCACCTTTTAATAATGCTAAAAGCGTTGGTTGTTTTTCTTTAACAAATGCTAGAACTGCGTCTCGTGTAGCAACATCGAATTTTCCAGTAACATTTACATCTTTTCCTTGTAACCCAAGAAATATTTGTAATTCTTTTATTGCAGCAACTGTTTGTTTAGAATTATGTGATGCAGTAATCTCAGTGTCTGTTCGTATATACCGTGCACCGTATAGGTGGTGCATACTATCTGATACCACATTTACATCAAGATCGCCGCCAAGACCTCCTTTAAATATTGCTGATCTTTCCGGGCGTTCTCCAAGTAAATGCTCATTGATGTGCCTTGCTACCTCTGAAAGCTCATGATATTTTCTTACAGCATCTATTTTAGGAGGAAGATCTTGTGCACTTGTTAGCTTGTGTAATCTGAGATATATACTACCAACTAAACCAATGTCTCCTTTTTCTATCAATAGATTTGCCATTTCTCTTACTTTTTGATCTAATCCAGTTTTCTGTCCATTGTCTCTTGATAGTGCATAAGCATCCAAGTATCTATAAGCTGCATAAGTCCAATTTTTCTCTGATTCAGCGGTTTCTGCCAATCTTAATTGTTCTGCTAATTTTTCAACTCGTTCTTGTTCAGGGTCTTTAGTTTGTCCTGCATTTACTGCCCCTGCACCAGCTTCACCTAGTAAAGGCGCTGCTCTAGGTGGTTCTGCTTGTGCTGCTGCTGGAAGTGCAGGTTCATCAGGATTCATTCCTAATTTCTTATAGAGTGTTGCTGCACTCCTTACGTCTCTTTCATTTCCTGTTGCTCTTAATGCATCAGCTATTCTTTTGGCATCATCTTTCATTTCTAATTCAATATAAATACTGGCAGCACTAAATTTTTTACCATCTTTTTCGCACAATCTGGCCATTTCTAGTGCCTTTGCTTGCTGATCAGCGTTCCCACTTTTTTTATAATTTTGAGCACTTTCCTTTCCTATTTCATAGCAGTCAATATCTTCTTGAGCAGCTGCTGTTCTAATCTGAAAAACATTTGAACTAGAAGGAGAAACAATTGCAAAAAGCGCTGCTGAACAAACAGTAACAAAGGCATGAGCAGCTTTCATTAAACTGCTATTTCTAAAGCCTCTGTCAAAAGAAGAATTACTAACACGAGTTTCGTTATACCCCAACCTCATACAATTATTTCAAGTGCAACAGTTTTTAAATATTACTTTTAACGGTTTTGCGTGGTGCAAACATTACATTTTGAATTTATCTTCTTTGCAGTAAAATAAATAGCAATAATCGTTATAATTACAGAGAGTACAATGAAAATATCTCTATTTTGATTAAGAAATAGAGCACCGCTTGCACCAACTATTGCAAATAATGAGGATATACAGGCACCGCATGCTGCAGTCGTATATAATCCTGCTATTATTACTGCTATAACACCGCCAGCATCTTCTGCCTTAGATAACACTGAATGGCTATGCCGAAATTCATAAACCTTCATTGTTAGAAGAAGGCCTAACGCCACAGCAAAAGTAAATATTATTGGATATCCCCACCAGGGCATTATACTTAACCAGAATGACAAATCGTTTCCTGGGATAGTGTAAACTGGTATCAGTATATATGCTACAAAAGCAGCTATAATTAGAAAGATAAATAAGTAGATATATTTTTTATTTCTAAATATCGTCTTTAGAGATATATAAATCTGGGTAGGAAAGTCTAACATAAGTAGGATGGTGACTATTAATTAATTTAAACCTATCCCAGAATATATTAATACTATGACTAATTCTAAAAAAATCGGGGTTCTAGCTTTTCAAGGGGATGTCTTGGAGCATATTAATGCAACTAGGCAAGCAGCAAAAAATTCAAATCTAACATGCGGGATAATAGAAGTTCGAACAAAAGAACAGCTTTCAGATTTGGATGCATTAATTATTCCAGGTGGAGAGAGCACTGTTTTGCAAAAGCTTTGCGAGCGCGCAAATATCTTTGAAGACATGAAAAAAATAAAAAATATCTTTGGAACATGCGCTGGTACAATTACGCTTGCAAAGACTATTAATAATAAAGAGGTAGGCCAAAGAACGCTTGGATTAATGGATATAGAAGTAGATAGAAATGCATATGGTAGACAGGCAGAGTCATTTGAGCAAGACTTAGATACAAAATTAGGTAGGATTCATGCTATATTTATACGCGCACCTAAAATAAAAAAAATAGGAAATAGCGTCAAAATACTAGCAAAAAATGATAATGAGATAATTATTTGTGAACAAAAAGTTAATGGGAATTATTATCTGGCCGCCACTTTTCACCCTGAACTAACGACCACTGTTTTTCACGAGTATTTTTTGCGGCAGATTTACATCTGAAGTATTACTACTCCTCTTTGCGGAGTTTCTTCAGGTTGCGGAGCCCTTCTATGCATTGGAGGTTCTTCTAATGGAAGTTCCAATGGTATTGCCGGTTGTTCAGGTACTCCACTTCTTTTACCAGGTACTTTATCTCTCCAGAAATCTGGTGGCACCCAATTTGGTCCAAACGGGAGCTCTGGCACTGGTATTCTTCTAACTGGTCGATTGCTGGCCTCAGCACGCATACAAACAAGTTGTAGTTTGTGCATATTAATATTACTACATACCTTATTTATAAACCTTTGTCCCAAAATGTATTTATGCGGATATTACTAATCTTTGTCATAATGATACTGCTTTTTGGCTGTATAAATCAACAACAAATAGAAAAAAATAAGGTGAAAAGCCCTGAGCCTTCAGTCATCAGCAATCAGCCACAAAACGATCTTGCTCCCTCAGAAAATAATTTGTCTGATGAGTCAAACAGTATTGCAAAAATCGAGACTGAAAACTGGCAACCGGGAACTGGAAACAGGATGCTTGATACTGGGAACTCGTCTGGCCCACTGCCCACTGCCCAAGGCTCAATGCCAAGAGTATACTTCTTCTATAGCCCTTATTGCAATGCATCACAGGCAATTTGGCCAGAGATAGAACGTTTGGAGGGAAAGTATAACAATTCAGTAGTCTTCAGAAAGTATAGTGTAACAAACTCTGGGGATCTTGGAGAGTATAATAAGTTTGCTATTGAATATAATTTAAGTAATAGGGTTGTACCAATAGTGTATTTTAAGAATGAAACATTAATAGGAAGATTTGAAATTAATGATAGTTTAGAGAATTTAATTAAAGAAACAATAAGCAATTAGCTTCCCAATTGTTGCTTGGCAACAATGGGCGCATTGTTGCGTTGCGCAACAATCGCGTTGGCTATTGGCAAGTAGCTACGAGCTAACGGCTAAAAGCCAATAGCAGTTGATAATATGCGCATATTAAAGCTTGATCAAAAAACAGGTGAGCTAAGGCTCTTACTAGAAAACTTGGAGGATTTATGGCACTTGGAGCGCGTGCTTGAACCGGGTGACATAATAGAAAGCGGTACTTTTAGAACTGTAAAGATTGGGGATCGCGAAGAGAAAAAACCAGTGCATATTGCAATATCAGTTGAGCAAATAGAATTTTCCAAATCGCTTAATCGCTTAAGAATGCTTGGCAAGATCATTCGTGGCTCTCCAGAAGAATTTGTACAGATGGGAAAGTATCATACAATAGAAGCAGAGCCACGCAGTAAATTAGATATTCAAAAGAAATGGAAGATTTATCAGATTAATAGATTAAGGCAAGCTGAGAAAGAAACAAAAAAACCAAAATTGCGCATAATTGTTTTGGATGATGAAAAGGCTCTAACTGCTATTGTTCGTGGCTATGGGGTTGAATATGGTCCAGAATTTCATTTTGCTGGCAGCAAACGCGATGAAAAATATGAAGAGCGTGCGCGCGAATATTTTGGAAAGGTTGCTGCTGAGATAGAAAAGCATGAAGAACGTTATGTAGTTGCTGGCCCAGGTTTTACTAAAGATAATCTGAAAAAATTCATAGAAGATAAAAATTCAAAATTACTTAATAAGATTAGTTTTGAAAGCTGCAGTTATGCTGAGCGAAGCGGTGTTAATGAACTTTTTAAGAATGGAGTAATTGAACGGGTAATGGGTGATGAGCGTTTAGCAAAAGAATTACAACTAGTTGAACAAGTAATGATTGAGATAAACAAAGATTCTGGTTTGGCTGAATATGGTTTAGCACAGGTTAAAGCAGCAGCAGAGGCATATGCAGTTGGTAAGTTGCTTGTTTTGGATGAATTATTGCGCACGTCTAAGGAAGCAGAAGAAGTTGTCGAGCTTGCTGGAAAAAATAAAGCTGAAATAATTATTTTTTCAAGTGAGAGTGATGGTGGCGCGAGATTAAAAGGATTAGGAAAGATTGCTGCACTGTTGAAGTTTAAGATGAGATAGTCATCTTTTTATTTCTATTTTTCGAGTAGTTAGTATGGCAAAAACTATCCGAGATGCGCGCAATAATATTCTACATCCAGAATTGCATGCGAAAAGTGATAAAGGATCAGTGCTAAGGCAGATAATTCTTGGCGGACAGGATGGGCTAGTTAATGTATTAGGGATAGTACTTGGTTTAGCTGCAGCAGTAACTGTAAATAAGGAAATCGGTCCTAGTGCAGTAATTATTGGCGGGTTAGCTGCAACATTTGCAGAAAGCATTAGCATGGCTGCTGTTGCTTATACAAGTGGCAAAGCACAGCGTGATTATTATTATCGTGAGCTTGCGCGCGAGAAGCAAGAGATAAAGGAATTGCCAGAAGTTGAACGTGAAGAAATACGGTTAATTTATATGAAAAAAGGATTTAGAGGAAAGCAGCTTGATGCAATTGTAAATAAAATCTGCAGCAATGAAGAGATGTGGCTCGAAACAATGATGACTGAAGAGCTAGGCTTAGCCGAAAGCAAAGATATTGACCCCGTTAGTGAAGGATTTGTTGTAGGTGTCTCTGCTTTTGTTGGATCATTTATCCCCCTTTTACCATTCTTTTTATTAGATGTTGAAGCAGCAGTTATTCCTGCATTAGTTATTTCTGCACTCGCACTGTTTGCAACTGGCGCATATAAGGGTAAAACAACATTGGGTAAGTGGTGGAAAACTGGATTAGAGATGATGATTATTGGAATGGTTGCTGCATTTATTGGTTATGCAGTTGGTGCTTGGGCTGGTATAAATCTTGGATAAGAGAATTAGAAATACCCTACTACTAGAACATCCTCACCTAATTTGCGAATAGAAACATTTTTCAGTTGCAGAGCGTCATCCATTTTTTCTACTCCTGAGCCATCAAATGCATTTTTTCCAGAGCCAAGAATTTTCGCAGCAATGAAGAATGCAGCTTTGTTTATTATTTTTTTCTCCAATAAGGCAGTAGCAAGTTCTGCACCTCCCTCCACCATAATTGAAATAATATTTTGTTTTCCAAGTCCTTCAAAAAGCTGTTTTAAGTCAACATAATATGTTTTTTCTTCTTTCAGAACAAGTATTTCAACACCTAACGTTTCCAGTTGTTTCTTTTTCTCTTTGTCATATCTATCAGTTGTTGCAATTATGCGCCGCGCGTTCGATTCAAGAACTTGCGAAGTTAATGGAATACGTAGTCTGCTATCAACTATAAGCCGTGCTGGGTTTTGTACGCCAGGTGTACGGGATGTCAAGCGCGGGTTATCTATAAGGATTGTTTTCAAACCAACCATTATTGCGTCAAAATTATCGCGCCATGCATAACTCAATGCGCGCGATTGCGAATTGCTTATATATTTAGAATCACCTGTTTTTGTTGCAATCCTTCCATCCAAAGTCATTGCTAATTTAAGCATGACAAATGGCTTTCCAGTTTTTATCCAATGGAAAAATGCCTCATTTATTTCGTAGCATTCTTGATCTTTAAGCAGCGTAACATCCCGTCCTGCTTGTTTTAGTTTCTCTATTCCTTCTACCTTTGGATTTTGATCTTCACAACCAATTACTATTTTTTTTATTCCAGAATCAATTATTGCATCTGTACATGGTGGTGTTTTTCCATAATGTGAACAGGGTTCAAGAGTAACATAAAGCGTAGCATTGGAAAGATCCTGTGCCTTAAGCCCAGTTTCTTGAATTGCGATTATTTCTGCGTGTCTCTCTCCGGCTGCTTTGTGATAACCCTTGCCTATAATTTTTCCATCCTTAACAATAATTGCGCCAACACGTGGATTAGGTGACGGGTTTGTTTTTTTAGCAAGCTTTAATGCTTGCGCGATAAATTTTTGATCCTGATTTTCCATATGCTCACGCATGACTCGGCCCATCGATCTGTTTGCCCTTCGGACAAATCTCTCGAAATGCTCTGCATTTCTCGATCCGCCGATCGTTCCATAATGCTCACTGCCCATAGCTATTCAATCATATGATTCATTTTTTTGGCTTTGGTTTCCAAATACTTTTTGTTGTGTTTATTTGGTTTTATTATCAAAGGGATTCGTTCCACAGTAATGCCATTATCTTCTAGACCTTTCATTTTTTCTGGATTATTCGTAAGCAATCTTATTTTTTTGATTTCTAAATAATGCAAAATCTCTGCAGCAATCTTAAAATCGCGGTGATCATTTTCAAAGCCAAGTTTTTTGTTTGCTTCAACAGTATCATAACCAGTATCTTGCAAAGCATAAGCCTTTATCTTATTTGCCAATCCAATGCCTCTGCCTTCTTGGTCTAGATATATAAGTACGCCTCCATTTTCACTTATATATTTTAATGATGCTTCTAACTGTTCATGACAATCGCAGCGCATCGAGCAAAACGTATCTCCAGTTAGGCATTTTGAATGTACTCTAACATTTACCCTATCACCAATCTCGCCTTTGACAAGTGCGATATGCTCTCCATCAGCACATTTAAATGCCAGTATTTTAAACTCACCAAATTTTGTTGGTAAAAAAGATTCTGCAATTAATTCAGTCATAAAATCTACTCACTATCGTTTCAATCTTAATGTCATTTTTATTGCTGTTTCAGTTGCATGTTTTGCATAGCTCGCTGCACGAGCGGTTGCTTGTTTCCATGTGACACCTGGTCCAATTATTCCTAGTGTTACTGGTTTATTAAATTCTAAGGAAAGCTCGATTAATTTATTTGCAATGTTAAATACAATTACTTCATCATGTTTTGTTTCCCCTTTGACTACTGTGCCAAGCACAGCAACACAATCTATTTTTTTATTCATTAAGAGCTTTTTAACTGCCAATGGTGCATCAAATGCCCCAGGTACGTTAATAATGTCAATTACTTCAGCATTAGTTCCAACTGTTTTCTTCGCTTGTTCAATCATCTCTTCAGTTATTTCATTATTAAATTCTGAAACAACAAACCCAATCCCAATGATTCGTTTATCATTAAGCAGGCCTTCGTTTTCTTTTCCCTGTCTTATACCTTGTCCAGCCTGCGCAATCAGCGCTTGTGGATCGCTTACTAATAATACTGCGTTATGTGCATGCTTTCTAATGCGTTGATCAAAAATATCTAAAAGCTCGTTTTCGCTCCATGCCTCGTTTTCATGAACAAATACTTCTATGATATGTTTATTAGTTAAAAGCTTTGCTTGTTGGATTGCTAAGCTTGCTTCATGTGCGCATTGCACGTCTATTGGTGCACTTCCAACCATTCCTAAAGCAAGTGCAACATCACACTGTGCGAGCAATTTTTTACATTCAACTGCTAAATCCTTTATACCTGGAACAGTAGAGCGAATAATCTCTACATTATTATAATTTTTATTTATTTCATCTATTGCTATTGATCCCATATCAACTCGCGCAAACATTGTATCAACTAAAGCTAAGCGAATTTTTTTAATTTTCATATTTCTTTCCCTTCTAAGAAGATAAAATTATGTTTTTTTGCATATTCCATTGCTTTTTTCTTACTAAGAGCTTTGCCTTTTCCAAGCATCTCGCATAAAACCATTGCTGCTGGCAATTTTGCAAGTTTTGCTAATTCAAGTGAAAGTTCTGTATGGCCTCTGCGTTCATTCAAGCTACGGCCAATTAATAAAAATACGTGTCCTGGCGCATAAAAGTTTTTTTTGAAATCTTTTTTTATTCCATCATTCTCACTTACTACTTTTGCAAATTTTTTAATTGTTAGTGAGCGATCATTATCTGTTATGCCAGTATAGACATTTCTATGATTTATTGGAAGCGAGAACGCTGGTTTGTCTCCATAAGCTGTTCTGTTAATCCGGATTTCCTTGAATTTATTTAATAAATCAGTAAAAAATGGTAGTCCAATCATATTCGCAATTTGTTGGTTCGTAGCTAAACAAATAAGTCCGCCAGCATCTTTTCTAAGTTTCATTATTTTAGTTGGTGTTGCAAAGTTCGCATGAAATATTAAATCTGCTTCTCCTTCGCGCTTGTCACCATCGTAAAGAACGACAAAGCTGCCTTTTTTAAGCTGGTTGGTTGCTATTTTAATATTAGAATTCATAATTAATTATTGCACACCTACTTATAAATAGGTAATTACCAGAAAATTGGTAATGATACTATTTTAAGCTGCAATAGGAATTAGCTACCATGAGAATTTACCTAATACTCATTATTATTCTTATTATTGGTTGTACCTCGCAACAGCAAACAAAAATTGAGAATAAGACAGAAGCAAAATCTTCTTCTATGGATTTACCTGAAAATGGTAGTGAAACAAATATTTCCCAGCCATTTATGTATGAAAAAAAGGACAACGAATCAATAGTGCCAATAGTTCAACCACCTCCAAAGCAAACAGAACAAAATTTATCTAAAACTGACCATATAAAAAATAGCGGTAGATTTTCTTTTGGTAAGCCTTGTAGTTGGGAGGGCGCAGTAAATTTTACATCTCCTCCAAGAAGGCTAGAAGATATTGGGCTAATTGAGCCAATAGGTCTTATGATAGGAAATCATGTTACCCCGATTGACCATGGATATTATTATCCATCAAATTGGAAACATGAAGATAACCCTATAGAGTTTAAAGATGTTCTTGCACCTGCAAATGGTATAATTACAGAAATAGAAACTATGGGCGGAAGAAAAGATGACTATAGGCTCGTTATTCATTACACATGTACTTTTTACACTATTTATATCCATGTTAAAGAATTATCGCCTAGGATTAAACAATTTTACGGAGGTATGGAGTTCAAAAACGGGAAAGGAATAAATGTGACAGCAGGTGAAGTTATAGGAAGGGCAAATGCATTTGATTTTAGTGTGCATGATGACAATGTTGTTTTGAAAGGATTTATAACGCCAAAATTATATGAAGGAGAGTCGTGGAAAATTCATACTGTGGATATGTTCGCATATTTTGTAGAGCCGATCAAAAGTCAGCTATTAGCAAAAAATATAAGAGAAAAAGAACCGCGTGGTGGAAAGATTGATTATGATATTGATGGCAAACTTGTTGGCAATTGGTTTGTAGAAAATAGCGGGGGTTATGCAGGATTAAACAGAGGTATAGACAATTATAAAACGCATCTGGCCTTTGCTTATGATGGATTAGATCCATCGTTGGTTGTGGTTTCCATGGGAAATTTTAACAATGAACCAAAACAATTTGCAGTTATTAATAATAAACCTGATCCGATTAGCATAGATAAATCAGACGGAATCATAAAATATGAATTAGTTGACATTGATTATATGATTCAGGGTACTGGGGAGTATTGGGACAGACGCAATTATGCAAAAGGCATAAAAGCTATTGGCAGAGGGGATGTTCTAGGAGTCGTATTAGTTCAAATGATTGAAGATAGAAAAATTAAATTTGAGGTTTTTCCTGGAAAAACTGCCTCAGAAGTAAATGGGTTTTCAAATCCGAAGATTTATGAAAGATGAATTATTTACTCAAAACCCGAGCTCCATTCTCCTCTATTAATATAGTATGCTCGAATTGCGCAACTAAACTACCTGCCTGTTCTTTTAGCACGGGATAACCGCGCAGCACGCCTGCTTCAAGCATTTCTTTTAATGCAGCGCTAACTAGCAGTTTTGATTTAAATTCTCTTCTAACCCATCGCTCTGCAAATGGCAATACACCATATTTTTCAATAACATGCTGTAATATCTGGCGTGACTGGCGCATTCTTATTGGCTGTGCAGAGTGTATACTAAATATTTCAACCTGCTCGCTATCTTCTACTTGTCCGCGGCCATTTGTTGCAAATGGTTCAATAGCGAAAATATCCCCTACTTTAAACGTATAACTGTCGCCAGTACCACGTACATTTGGAACGCTAACACCAGCGTGCAGGTCATTACTCTTAATCATGTGGCCAGTTAGATTAGAAATAGGCTTGAATCCATATGATTTAATTTTATCCTCTATTATACCACCTATTTCGCCAACGCCCACACCTGGTTTTATTGCTAAAAGCGCAGCATCCAATGCCTCGCTAGAAGCCTTAACCAAGTTTTCATTTTTCCCACTTAAATCAATAGTATATGCAGTATCGCTAATTGCGCCTTCAATTGCTACTCCTAAATCGATCTTAACAACATCATTTTCTCCAAGCGTAAGCGCACATTCAAATTCTGGTGTATAGTGTGCAGCATTATCATTTATGCTTATATTAACTGGAAATGCAGGCTGCACACCTTCATCATAAATCATTTTCTCTATGGTTTCTGCTATGTCCAGCAGTGGCTCATCTACCATAATTAGGCTTTTGCTTTCCTCGCGTATCCGCCCGGCGATCTTTCCAGCTTCAATAAAATTATCTAATTCTTCATTAGTCATAAGAAATAAAATCTGAAAGTAACACTTTTAAATCTTGTTGCCCAAACATAAATTATGAAATTTAAACTATTTTTTGTTTTTTTGGCTTTATTTGTTAGTTATTTGATGGCAGCTATTGTGTCTACAGTACCGAAGTTATCTTATAATTGCGATAAGGAAGTACTAGTTGTTACGGCATTAGATTATGATGGCGGAACAGTTAGGATGTTATATTCTTGTTCATCTAATAGTTGTCAGAACTGTCTCACTACCTCGTCTCAACAGGAAACCGTATCTACTAATATTAATGGCGGTATTGCAGAGTTCGAATATAAAAAATATGGAGCAGGTGCGTATAACTTTGTAATTGAAAGTTCTGGTAAAGCACCATATACACTATCTCCTTCAGATAAAACCTGTTATGATCCAACTGCAACATGCCCAAAAAAAGATATTATTGTTGAGACTGCACCTATTTGCGAAGAAGGTTCTAGTAGCTTGAGGGTAGCAATTAAAGATTCACTTACAAAAAATGCAATTAAAGATGCAACAGTTACTGTAAATGGAGTAGATTATAAAACAAATGCACTCGGTGTGCTAAAAACATCTGCGCTTGAGCAGGGCATACATGAATTAGCGATTGATAAAAAAGGTTATGATAAGAAAACAGTGAGCATAGATTATGGTACTGCGAAATATGCATGCCCAGATTATAAGATTGATTACTCCTGTAAAGATGGAAAGGTGAAATTCACTTCTGGAGATTTAGCTAATAAGAAACTTTCTGTTAAAAGAGTGGACAGTAGCGAGGACCCACCGAAGTTAACAAGTGCTATAGGAACTGCTGGTGAAGCATCAACAACAGCGAGCTTCGCAAATACTGTCACTTCAGGCAGTGTCGTATCTGTACGCTCGGTTCCAAATGTTAATGTAAACAATGTTCGTGTTACTAATGCTAATGTTAGAAATGTTAATATAAAAAGTGGTAAGCTTAACAATGTTGTTTTAAATAATTTGCGAGTTGGCCGTTCAACTGCAACATTTGTAGATCAAAGTGGTACCAAGAAAACAATTGTTCTTGAAAATGTGCGCGTGAATGGTGCTGTTGCATCAAATGTACCAGCGAGAGATATGGTAGTTGTAAGAGGAACTTTCACACAAGCTTTTGTTAGTAGTGCAGTACATACTGAAGGTCAACCTCCAATACCAACTTCATCAGAATGTCTGGAATCACCGCCATCTGATGTTCAGTGTTCTTTTAATGAAAAGAAGATTCCACGTGTTGATTCAAGAGGATGCACTTTCTATGAATGTATTCCAAAAACAGGTGAAAGCCGAGGTAGTAGGCCACCAGGTGGAACCTGTCCGGACATTACATGCGAACCCGGTGAGATTCGAATTTGTCAAGTTAATCCAGAAACCGGTTCTCAGGAAGCAAAATGTCGTCCAAACCCACCTATACCTGGCACAACAACAGATAATACAGGCACAGCAGACATCACACCACCTGAGAATGGTAATTATGAAATTACAACAGAGGATGGTCAGATAATTCCAATGGATGTTTTCTGTGGTTATGATACTGAAGTTTCTTGTTCAAAAGACAAAAAAGGCAGATTTAAAGTAGCGGTTTCAGATGAGCAAAAACAAGAACCACTTAAAACACGTTTCAATTTGAAAAAAATATATAATGAGTTAGCAGACGCTGCGACAACTATTAAATCTATAAAAGAGTTTGAATTTACATTCCTCCAAAGTGGTGGATACCCATCTACGACTAAAGTATTAACTCCATTTGATTGCGGCGATGTAAACGGAGGGTCCAATGATGGTGGTACGCTCGATGATGGCGATGTAGATAACGGCGATGTAAATGGCGGAACTATAGATGACGGGGAACTTGATGGCTGTAGCATAGAATTGACCGCCACACAATGGACTAGTTTAACGCCAGATCAAATAAAGCAAGGCAGAGTAACAGGTGTAGAACTACAAGGTGGTACTGTTACAAATTGTAATGAAGGCGAGGGCGTTAGTGGCGGAAACGGAAATGGCAATAGTGTTTCAGGCGGTTCCAGCAGTGGTGGAACGCTAAGCGGTGGCACTTTCACAGATGTTGGATTCCCAGATGAATTTACAGTTTATCCTGATGAATTAGAAGTAGAAACTGATGATGTTGGCGAGGTTTTTGTTGGACCAACAGGGCCAGAACCAGAACCTCCTCCAGCCCCACCTGCACAACCAGTAAAATATGATCTAGTTACTGGAGATAAAATTAAAGTAGGAGAATCATTTACTGCACGTGCACTAAAGAATGATGAACCCTGTGTTTCTTGTACAATAGTAGTAACTGATGCTACAGGCAAAGAGATATCACGTGTTACAACAGATGGGAAAGGTGAGGCAGTTCTTTCATTAGCAAACAAAGGTACTTACGAAATAGCTCTATTAAGCGAGCAGGGAGATGTAGCAAAGAGAAAACAAGTTGAAGCAGAGTTGGCAATTCCAACACCAGAACCAACACCAAAGCCACCAGTTGCAGGGGATCAAAATATGCTTCTTTATGGCGGCATATTAATTATTGTAGTTGTAATAGCATACTTCCTTTGGTCGAGAAAGAAAGGGAAACAAGCATAGAAATTAATGAGAGAATAGAAGTTAGCTTCCGTACATTTTCTCTTTTCTAATTAGATTTAGTATAATAGGCATCACATCCTTTCCGCGTAAATGCCCTAGCCCACCATTCATACATGCAACCTCATCAAACTTACCAACCTTATCTTTTCTTTCATCTCCATAAATCAGTATTGGTACTTCATGTCCGCTATGCGCTTTGCGAATGCATGGTGTAGAATGATCTCCAGTAATTATAATATTCGCCTTGCTCTTAATTAAAATAGGCAATAATTCTTTATCAATGCGCTCAAGCATTTTTACCTTTCCATTGAAATTTCCATCATGTCCAAAACTATCGCATGCCTTTACATGCAAGAAAACTACATCATGATTTTTTAATGCGGTAACAACAGCGTTTCCTTTTGCCTTTAGGTCAGTTTGTGCTGTGCCTGTTGCGCCCTGTACATTAACAATATCCATACCAACATATTTTGCTATTCCCTTGTAAAGCGCTCCACCAGCAACACATGCAGCACTTATATCAAATCTTTCTTTTATGCTTACAATTGGTCTATACTGCCCAGCGCTTCTTAGTAAAATTATATTGGCCTTTAGCTTCTTTTGCGCTTCAAGTTTTTTATTTTCTTCTGCATTATTTAATAAAGCGAATACTCTTTTCGTGAATTCGTTTACTATTTCAGATGTCGTTATTCCGCGTTGATCAATGCTATTCATTGGTTTGCATTCTAGGATATAATCTCCGTGGCCATGTGGATCAGTATCAGTTATACCATCGTCCACGTCACCTCCTCTTAATACAAGCGCACCGCGGTGCTCAACAGAGCTTTTGAATATTGCAGTTACAAATGGACCTATTTTCATATTCACATATTTTTCAAGTGCTTTACCAATATCTGTGCTGATTCTTCCTGCCCTGCGATCAATTATTTTTTTACCATCTACTGTTGCAAAATTCGCCCGGAATGCAACATCTCCTTCTTGCAAATTAATTCCAACACCTAGCGCCTCAAGCGGTCCGCGTCCAGGGTAATACTCTTTTGGATCATATCCGAACAATTGCAAATGAGAAACATCGCTACCTGGTGTTATGCCACGATCAATAGTGCTCATTAATCCGCATACACCATTTTTCGCAAGCCAATCGAAATTTTTCTTTTTAGCTGCTTGTAAAGCAGTTTTTGGCGTTGGCAAGTCGCCTAATCCGTCTATTATAAATAGTATTGCCTTGTTCATGAAATTGATACGATAAGAATAAATAAAAATTAATCGCTATTACTAATGGTTTCTATTTATAAACTTTTGTGTATATAGTAGTTATGTTGATCCCATGCAAAGAACTAGAAAAACAGATAAACCAGGTGGAGCCCAAGCTACCAAGTCATTACCTAGGTTCCAAGTATTTGTTCCGCTCCAAGAAGAAGTAGCGATAGAAATTGTTGATATAGAAGATCCAAAAGAAAGAAAGCGTAGATTGACAGATTTTTGTGGCACTGTGGATACATTAGTTTCAATTATTCATTTTTCACAGTATGAAGATAATAAACTAAATGCAGTTGAAGTGCTTGCTAAAACGGTTGATAAACTAACAAATGAAGACGCATTAACATTTATTGCGCTATATTCGCAGGATTTATCTGCAAGATTAACAGCAGTAGAAAAGCTTAAGGATAATTATGACGCGTTAGTTGCTGTATCAGAGCACTCCGAATATTCAGAAACAAGAACGCTTGCAAAACAAATGATAAACAGGGCTCATAACCCAGGGCTCAAGACTCAAAACTGATTTTAGCAACCTATTAAAATTCTTCTCTTCTATTAATTGATCCCACTAATTCTCAGTGAGATGTATGGTAAATAAAATAGATCTTTCTCCTTTGATTGCTGCGTTCAGTGATTTCCTTACTTCTATTTATAAGAAGCAGATAGACGATTTATTAGCTGTTTACCCAACCAAGAGAAGCCTAAACCTTGATTACACTGATTTAGAGAAGTTTGATCCAGAATTAGCAGATAAACTTATACATGAACCAGATATAGTTATTGAATCTGCTGAACAGGCAATAAGTGAAATGCATCTGACTCTACCGACAGGTACAGGCGAGTTCTCACCGCACATTCGTTTTTTTAATTTGCCAGATAGCGATATACTCATCGAACATATTGGATCTAAAAATATCAATGCGCTTGTGTCATTTAAAGGTGTAGTAACACGCAGGGCAGAGACAATGCATCGTGTAAAGGTGGCTTTTTACCGCTGCCAATTATGTGATACAGAATTTCGTGTGTTTGTTACAAAAAACTTTGTTGAACCAAAAAAATGTGAAACGTGCAAAAAACTAGCGCTAAAACGCATTGATGAAGAAAGCAAGTTTACTGATATACAACGGGCCGAAGTGCAAGAACTACTTGAGCGCGTGCGCGGTGGTGCGCCAGCTGCACATATTGAATTATTACTTGAAGATGATTCTGTTAATACTGTTTCTCCTGGGGATAACATTGAAGTTGTTGGGATAATAAGAATAAGGCCGCCAATAAAAGTGAGGACAAAACAAGAGCTTATTTACTCGCGTTATCTTGAGGTCGTTCATATTAAAGGTTTGAAAAGAGATTTTGAAGAGATAGAAATAGATAAAGAAGATGAGCGCCACATATTAGAGCTTTCAAGAAATCCTAATATCGAACAGCTTATTGTTTCCTCTGTTGCACCTGGCATATATGGTCATTTAGAAGTAAAGCACGCACTTGCATTACAGATGTTTGGCGGAACAAAACAGATGTTTGGCGGAACAAAGGGAAAATTTATGGCCGGAGGAATGCCAATGCGTGATGACATCCACATACTACTTATAGGTGACCCTGGACTTGCTAAGTCGAGATTTTTGCAAAGTGTTTCAGAACTTGCCCCTAAAAGTATTTATGTAAGTGGAAAATCAGTAAGTTCTGCGGGGTTGACTGTAACAGCAGAAAAAGATGAATTAGGAGAGGGTGGCTGGACTTTAAAGGCGGGTGCACTCGTGCTTGCAAGTGGCGGTTCAGCGCAAATAGATGAGTTTGATAAAATAGAAGAGGAAGATCGCGCTGCACTCCATGAGGCAATGGAAGGCCAACATATCAGTGTAGCAAAGGCAGGTATAGATGCAAAGTTCAAAACAAAAACAGCAATACTAGCTGCAGCAAATCCAAAGTATGGTAGATTCGACCAAAATAAAAATCTTGCAGAGCAGTTTGAAATTCCACCTACGCTACTTAGTCGTTTTGATCTTTTATTTCCAAT
>JAGVWJ010000007.1 GCA_018304385.1 Microcaldota archaeon | reverse complement strand
CCGCTAATGCCTTGTTTTTCAGAACCAAAAAATCTAATGTCAGGATCAAATAAATACTTAAAATCTGAACCATCTATCTCAAGAAGACCATCAACGAACTGCTGCCCCTGGCTGCCGCAATATTTTGTACCACTGTTATCTTCGCAATCACCAAAAACCCTTGAAGCTGTTGATGAACAGGTTAATGTGCTGCTTCCATCAAAGCTACATGAAGTTATGGTTATACTTGGATATAATGATGTACACGCAACACTGCCACCTTCTCCAATATTACAAGTAACGCCTGGACTTCCTGCAGCATATCCGCATCCAATACTATTCTCTCCTATTGATTGGCAATCATCAAATGCCCTAGATGATGAGATAGAACAAACCATGTTATTATCCGCAAAAACGCATGTAATAGTATCTGTTGCATCTTCAACGTTTTCTCTACACGCATAATTATCTCCTGCAGGTTCGCAAACATAAGAAAATTGTGAATTGGAGGAAGCCTCAGGGGGCAAAGTACATACAATCCGCCAACTAGTATAATCTTCTACAATACAATCTACCGGAAAGTACACACCATTTGCTGCTGGCACACCGTAGTGTACGCCATCAATATCACCAGTAGGATTCGCCCAAAAATCACAGTCAGGATCTACCTCCCCATACTCTAATTTAAGCTGGCGATCACGTTTTTTATAAAACTCTGCGCCATCATTAATATACGCATCAACATGCTCTTGCAGTTCATCAGCAGTAGTTGGCTTCACATCATCAAGATAATCGATATATATGTTTGATGCTAAGCATTCACGTGCAGCTGAACTGCAGCTGCATCTGATCCAGCTGTCATCTTTTTTGCATATGCCCCTAGTATAATCTTTATAATTACAAAAACCTGAGGCACATTCAATTCCAGTTTCACACTCAAATGGCGCAGGCAAAGGAACATCACCTATGGATTCTGTATCAAGCTGATCTGCATACATTATGGAAAGAAAATTAAGATAGAATTTTACATCTAATTCTTTATAACTATAATCGATTGGTTCTCTGGTTATATTTTTCATCTTGTATGCGGAAATGGTATTACCATTATATTGGGGCCCTAAGAAAGGTCTTTCTGCATCTTCCAAACAGAATGCCTCAGCTTCAAGACCATTATCAGTTTGATCTAGGGCTGGATCACTTACATGAATCTGAAATTGTCCTGGTGTCAATAGATAATTCATGTATCTATCTTTAGTGCCTTTTATAACAGGATTAGCATTACAAACTGAGTCTGTATAAGGAAATAAATATCTGTAATTGTCAAATTCATCAAAGCTATCTCCAATGCCAACCCTAAAGGTATTTACAAAACTACCTTTGGAATTCTTTAAAAATGTTTGAAGAGTTTCGTTTGTTTTTAACATATGACAAACTGTACCGTAAAAATTCGTTGGCACGGCCTCTGCTGCTGCGTCTATTGCATCTACCTTGCCTTCTTGCTCTGCTTCTTCACTAAACTTAGTTGCATCTGCAACACTGGGAATAGGTGTAGGACGATAGCTAAAAGAACCACAGACTTGGGCAACGCAATTCGCAGTTCTGCATCCACTAACCCTATTAGTACATACATTAATTATGGGCTGCACCTCTTCTATAATAGGCTCAGCACCTGGCCTTAATTTTGTTATACGGATGGTTACATTGCATGTACCAGACTCTGCATCACACTCATTAGTTCCTATTAGTTCTACGCCATCAGAGGTTTCACCTTTAAGAGGTGGAATACAAGTATTAGTCTCCTCATCCAGATTGCAGCAACCATAACTAAGTGGTTTTTCTAGGCAACCTGCAATGAAAAGAAAAAGAAACGCAATAATATATTTTTTCATATTGACACCATTTATTCGCATTCCCATCTTTTAAGCTGCGCAGTTATTTCAGTACTATCAAAATAAACACCATCTGATGTCATGGCATCCAGCAATCTTATATGGGCTTCTTCACGAGGCTCTCTACCTGGCCGGTTAAGAGGCACTATAATAAATCCTTCGTTTCTGTTTACATCATAAGTAAGTTGTGATAATCTTACACCAGCAATATCATATGCGATAATGCGGAAACGGGCCCTCTCACTTCTACCTTCAGGATCCTCTGGAACAGAGAGTAGGCTTCCAACTTCTATAAGCGTAGCTGCTAACCTTGAGAAACCAGCACGCTCATTAACAAAAAGATATGCTGTTTCATCTAAAGCAACTATTGTTGATTCTTCTGCAAGTACTACCCACCTGCATTTGTTATCCGAGGGTTTACTATCCATTTCATGTTGTGCACCACCATCTCTGTTGCCTTTTGACGTCTCAGTATCTGGATCTCCGCCACAAGAAACTAACGGCAAAAATAAAGCTAGTGCCTTTAATAATTCTGCCATGGGCCGTGGGCCGCGAGCTTTGGGCCTAGGAGTTTTGGGCTCATGTCCCGTTGCAGATCTCTGATTGTTAAAATACATCAATTTCATCTAAATCACCTTCCCTACTGCTCTAAGCAGATCTTGTGTTTCACCACCTAAAATATTCATTAAATATCTAATAAATACAATAGTTATGGCAAATACAACAAATGGATGCAAGAAAACAGATAGATAAAGCTCTGATACCTCTGATTTTAGCTGGGCAACTGAAAGAGTAGAACCCCCTGAGGTTGCAACAGCTTCAACTGAACTAGATGACATTGCAAATGTAACAGTGCTAAGAGTGGGATAACACAAAGGAGATTCCAATTCAGGTGGCCGTGGTGGAGCAGTAAAGCTAGGCCTTACAAAACCAGGGTCAGTAATAATATATAATATTGGATAAATAAAATAAAGGCCTATTGCTAAAGCCATTAAGAATGCACCAACACTCCGTGTGAAATAAAATGATCTAAGCAATAATCCAAGAGGCAAATAAAATGAAAGCATGTTGTTCTTTACATAATCTGCAATAACAGTAACTGCATTTGTTCCTATAATCAACGTAGTCATAAAATTGTTTAGCAAACGATAGGTTTCTGCTTCCTGATACCAAGAAGTGACATAGTTTCCTTGAAAAACCGGAATCCCAATAATACTAAAATAGGTAGTAAGCAAGCCTAATGGAACAGCTGCAGCACTAGTAACCTCCTCTTGAAGTCCAGAAAATTCATTTGCCCTTTCACCCATCTTACATTTTAGCAAATCAATTGAGTTTGTAAGCTGATCTATTGTTACTGAATCGCCGCCGCAATCAAACTTAGGGCATTGTAGCGGTGCACTTGAGTCAAGTGGATTGCTAGCGCATAAGAAATATTTTAGTGAAAACTCTTGTATCTCAAAAACCAGATACACCAAAAATATAGCTATAAGTAGTGTTGCAAACGCATTAACTATCTCTGCCTTAGCATGACGTTTGAGGTCCTGAACACTAAACGCATGGGCAATGCCAAGCAGTGTACCGTGCAGTATTATAATGATAAATGAAACAAGGACCGTCATTGGCAGCCACTGGTAGTTAGGTGCCAATGTCCCAACAACATTCGCATCAAATCCAGTCATATACCCGCTTGTTTCAGTCATCTGTACCATCCTTCTATTTTCTCATTATTATATATTCGTCGTACTACTAATATTCTCTATAGGGACGCAGACCTGTGTTCTCTTATGCTGCGTCGGCAGTCTTGTGCCTTTCTCATGCAAGTGAAGCAACACCTTGCTCACTGCCCACTGCTCAAAGCTGAATACCTTCATACTCAAATCACCTGTACGATTCTACTTAAATCTATTTCTTCACCAAGGAATCTATTAACATAAGATACTGCTGCAAGTGTTGCAAGCATCGCAAGAGATGGAATAAACACGCCTACCAAAAATGCATTCCCAGAAAGTTTTATTATTTCCAAGGATTTATCACCACCTGAGTCAAATACATCGCTATAAAGACCGTCAGTATCAAAAGCATCCCAAACGTCAACTACATTTGATATATCTGCAGTGGAATAATAAAGAACACCAGAAGGGCCAAGATCTGGAGCAAGTACTCTTAGAGAAAGAAAATCGATATAGAATATAGAAAGAATTAATGGATAAACAACAAGAAAACATATAGTTAGACTAATCAAGAGTGACCCAAATGTCCTTAAAAATGGCATAGAACGCAAAAATACCCCTAGTGGCAAGAAAAAGAAGATAAACCCTCCGTATACAAATTTAAGAATAAATAAATAGTTTAAAGAAGAAAAGTAAGATATAATAAGTGCATTAAAAGAAACTGAAAGTGCTGGTGCCATATATGCATAACCTGAATCCGGCGTCATGCTCACACCTGCACCACCCCCAAGACCAATAGAACTACCAAAAATACAAAATATTATCTGTAATCCTGTTCCTTCCGGACCTTCACATAAATATCGACCATAACCTTCAAGAATGTTAAAACCACCTAAATGATAACGCGCTGCTGCCATTAATGTATGAATCCACTTTCCAGCCTCAACAAGATATTTTTCTGCCCCATCATATAAAGTAGTCACCCCTCCAGGAACTGCGCCAGCACCAGGCAGTGAAAATAAAGAGAGTACAGAATCAACATTAATATTACAAAATGAATTTATTAATCCGATAAGTATAGCAACTGTAGAAATTGAAATGAACACTTGCATTATCTCTGTTTTTGCCCATAATAACACCTTGGGATTATTTGTTGTATTTCCATACATATAAGCAAATACAATTATCATTGCAGTTGTCACTGCACTAATAGCAACTGCTGGGATTATTGATGAATATATAAGCGCAGTCGCAGCACCACTACATATTGTTTCTATTGCCATGTTTAATCACTGTTTTGAGTTGTGAGTTTTGAGTAGTGAGTTTACGCGTAACCCAAAACTTATAACTACAAACTCATAACCAATCATATCACGCTAACCTCGCCAATGCAGATATATCAACATCTGCACCTGCTAATTTTGATACCCATCTTAATGATGCAATAAATGTAAGTAAAATAACTATGGTATTCAGTGTACCATTAATCAAAAACGCATAAAGATATCTTGGCAGGTATGTACTTTTCATGTCTGCAAAAAGGCTGTTTACTGTATCAACATTCTCATAATCAAACTCTCCGAGAGCATTTGCATAAGCAAAAACATTGCAACTTGGCGTAGGCAATGGAGGCACTGCAGCTAATCCAACTGGGTCAGATGAAATTAGTATATTCATAAATATAACTGATAAGGGAGTAAATAAATAAAGCGATACAGCAAGACCTAAAAATAAACCGCCGGCACCTCTGCTAAACCTAAAGGTTCTTAATAAAATACCTAATGGAAGCAAAAGAGTAAATGAATAGCTCTTTCCGAAATTAAGCAACGTATGCACTGAACCAAGCTCAGCAACAGAGAGCGAAAGTGTTTGCATTGAAAGTGATGTTGCTGGCGCTAGTGAACGAAAAGAGCTGCACGCTGCAGTATTAAATCCCATACCTTGCCAACTGCAATACATGCCTTCTGATGCTTCTTTGCCAAGATCCTTTGAAAAAGTCTTAAGATTATTGAATAAAGATGAATGTTTGTCTATGGTACTAGTCATTATACCCAAAGAGGCATCCTGTAAATTATCACCAAGTTCAAGGCTTGCAGAGAATGCATTTAAAAAATTCTCTGCACCAAGAACAACACTAATCATGACAATAGTAACCAGTGTTTGATACAGCTCCTCAGAACTAAGAAACTTTAAATCATCTGAATTAAGGCCTATACCTATTGCATAAATTAGTGCTAGAATACCAACTGAGGTAACTATTGCAATAGCAGATGTACTTAGCCACTGCTGGGCAAATGCAAGTGATGCGAATTGCAATAGTAAAAACATCAATAATACTAACTTCATAATATCTTACTCACCCCTGGTATCTCAATATCCCCACCAAGTATTTGAGATAGTGATCTTATGAACATCAAAGTAACAGTAATATTTAAAATAGGTAAAACATAGGCAGGAAGAACCAATGATGCTGCTACCTTTATCTCAGGTTTTCCAACCATGCCTTCTGCTGATTTTTTTGCAAACTCTCCTGGGCTTATCCTTGGCGGACCTGCTGGTGAACCCCTGCAGAGATCAGCACAATTCTTATATATTGGAGGATCATATTTGTATGGATCAGGAATTAATAAACAAGTATCACATTCATGCTGATCAAGTGCATCCCTTCTTGGAAGTACATATGTACAAGATTCTATTGCTGTAAAAGATGCTTCGCATGCCTTTGCTATAACTGGAGGACCACCATTTGGACCTAAAGCTACACCACAACCCGGTGGTCTTGCATTAAGATTATCCTTCCATGAATATTTGCAATAATCTTTTTCCAGTGGGCAATGAAGGCTATCTCCAGTTGCACAATTTGTTTTTAACGGAGGTACTATTCTACACTCTCTTTTGCAATCTTCACTATATCTAGCATAATTATCATATAATTGGAGTGTAGCATCAGTAGGGGCACCTTCAAAGTAAGGATCATAAGGATTAACATATCTTATTATTTTACAGGCAGAAGGCATACTATCGCATGCAATTCTTGTATCTGGTGTTGCATCATTAACAAATGATGCCTCAGGTTGACCCTCCTCTGGCTCCTGAATCTCAGGCATTGGGTTACAAGTAGTAGACAATGGATATGGCAATTCACGACATTCAATCGGACAATATCCACTCCCAACATGAGCTGTAGTCTCACAGGAAGATGCAGTCCTTCCATTCTTAGGGCTTGTGTATGAATCGATTACTTCACCCCTGGCCAACTTTTCAACATTTTCAACTATTTCATCAGTTATTTCGCTGTCCCTTGTGTCTCCATCACCATTTGGATCTTCAGAGAGCCCAAAAAATGTATACAAATCCGCCTTAGAATAGATTGGAGTTGTGCCACTATAAAACTTAGGTGCAGTTAACAAACATGTTGCAGGACATACACCACCAGCCGGTGTTATTACAGAATCTCCATACAACGCAACGTTTAGTGTTAGCCAATTAAACACATACATCAAAGGAAAAACAAACATTGTCCCTACACCTATCGCAATTAATAAACCGCCAAGCTTTCTTGTTATGAAAAATGATCGTGCAACAATGCCCATGGCCATGATTATAGGGGCGAGCTTGAATGAAATTTCTTTAACGAAAAATTGTTGTGCATACATTGATGAAAGCAGATTCACTAGATGTTCAAGAACAGATTGATACCTCTCTGCATCCATTAAATATCCTGCAGTAATAGAACCAGAAAGAGATGCTTGTAAAAGAGGGATGGGTTTTATTAATGGCGTTGCTGACGCACCTTCTCTTACTGCAGCAGTTCTTGATGTATCAGCATACTGCTGCAAAATACTCTTTGTCTGATCCTCTGCAGTATCAATCATACCAGATAGGTATTGCTCTGCTGTTGTTATTGCACATACACTTGCGCCTGCACAAGTAAAACCAAGAAAAGAATTATTAACTATTTCGGCAACCATTAAATCCAAAAATGTTATAACCCCAGTAAACGTTAGTATTATTATTGCAGTAACTACTGCCTGCGTCATTTCTGTTGATGCCCATGCCTTTAGTTCAGGTATATTAAAACCCTGGCCAAACATATAGGCTAATGCAATGAAAATAATACTTAACATGGTGAAAAGCATTGATATAACACGCCAGTCCTTGGCAAGCTCGTAGGTTGATGCTGCTGTAGCCTCATCAACAAATGATTGAGCGGTTAATATGGATGATAGTATTATTAGCATCGCGAAGATAAGAAGTTTATTATAATTCTTGATATTTTTAGTCATACTAACCAATCACCCTCAACGCCTTATTAATCGCTGATAAAAATGTTATTATTAGTGCGAGCATTAAATTCGGCAAAAAGAATGCTTGCGGTATTGCACGCGCAACAAGCCAAAAGCTTGTACTTGTATTGCAATCACCAGCAACCGTGTCTGTTATCATTTCTTCATACTGTATGCAACTAGGAAGAACCGCCTCATCCATAATACCCATTAACGCATAGAAAACTGGGATTATTATATAGAGTGCTATTGAAACTGCAATAAAAAAATTACCCATTGTACGTGTCATTGGAAGAATCCTTAGGAAAAATGCTACAGGAAGCAAAAACCTAGCAAAATCCACTGCAAATGTTATTAGCACCCTCTGCATGCTTATGCTAATCAGCGCGGGCATGGCAAAGTTAGTATATATCATTTCATACTGCGAACCATAGGTGCGCTTATATGCACCTACAGGCAATGAAACACTGCCAGTAACTGGTGTTGAAACCGTTACAACAAGCGTTGAACGCATTTCATTGTCTATGCTCTGCCTCATTGAATTTTTTACAAGAGCCCTTGTTTCCTGCTCTATTTTTTGAAAGTAGCAGAGCGCAATATCTTGGGGACTTTCTAATCCAGTGTAACATGCACTCAATTTTGATCCTGCTGTCCTAGTACTCTCAGCAAAAAAATCCTGCGCATCGCCAGGCCTGTCTTCAAGGACAAAATCAAGAAAACCTGAAATGACGTTGCATGAAAAAAACATGATGCCAACCACGCTACTTAAAAGAATGGCAGAAAAAAATAAATGAAACAACTCATCCTTGTAGAAAACGAGGAAGCTAGCCTCATTAAATGTCGTACCTAAGAAATAGGCAATAACAACAACTAAAATGGTAAATGCAAATGCAACTGCAATATAACTGCCCATGCTGGTATTCATAATGTCCTCAAATGTATTTTGAACGCACGCTGCTGCATATGAAAAAGAAACAAAAAACAAAATGAAAAATAATTTTTTAAGCATCATGTCAACCAACCATTTTTTGCACACCTGGAAGCATATACTCTCCACCAAGCGCAGAGGAAATGCTCTTTACACCAACTATTGTTATAACAGAGATAATTATCGCATCTATGACACTGACAACTACAAGACCTGTAACATCTGATAAAAACGGTTTCAGGCCTTCAAAAACCGGAGCTATGTTAGGTGAAACAAAAGTTGATGCCAAAACCATCCCAGCCCATACAAGAGTCATTGCAAGGATAAGAATATTATATATAATAGCTACTAGCCAATTACAAGGTTCCCATAACACGCCAAGCGAAGCTATTGATATTGGTATGCATATTGGCAATATAAGTACGTACTCTCCTAAAGTTGCAACAATAACTCTAATCCACCATTCATTACATACAAAATATGCACCTGGTGGAAATATAAACTCCAGCTCATCAAACACGCTTGCAGGCACATTAGGGCTTGGAACATCTATAACATTATGAAATCCTTTTACAAGCACTAAAGAAAATGGATAGATTACATATGCACCAATGACAAGTGCAACAAGTGTACTTCCTAGCTGGCGTGTAAATGGGATAAAACGAAATGCAAATGCCAGATAGATTAAATTATAACCTACTGCATGAAAAAAATCTAGCAAAACCTCTAATGCAGTGTAGAAAAATAACGTGTTTGTAAGATTACTTGCTGCTGGGGATAAAAATGTAAAAAAAGCCCCGAAACCAGAAGATGGAGAACCACCCACAGTTCCTGATGAATAAAAAATTGGAAACGCAATATTTGTTGAGAATGCAGCTCGCATACCAACGCTATGAAAAACCTTGGTAAGATCACTATACGAATCTGTAATGACAGTCTTCATATCAGAAACAAATTCCTTACCGCCAACATAATAATCAGCCTCACCTGTAATTAAAAAAATAATAGATTGCGCGCCACCACTAAAAAATCCAATTACAATAGCGAATAATATCGCGGCAACTACTAGCTCCCTTAGTTCTGTTTTAACCCATGCATGCAATTGCGGCCTGTTAAGTGTTTGACTTAGTGAATAAGCTATTGCTAAAACACCTGCTACAATTACAATTACAACAGGAAGGACTAATGGGATATCAGTAAGACTTAGAGCAAATGAGGTAGAGAATAAAAGCAGTAACGATAGCAGCAACACGCTTATTCGCATGGTTTTATATAAAAAAGAAATTATAAATACCTTAGCTTTATAATAAGCTTGAGACGGTAAGCATGAGGCAAGAAACAATAGTTACTACTAAGCCAATAAAACGACTTAAACATCTGTTAACCTATGGGAATCTCTGGATCTATATCTTAACGCTAATAAGGAAAAATAAAAAAATTTATGCTTATGCGTTAGATAAACAAATAGAGAAGCTCTTTTCTTTTAAGCCAAATAAGATTATGATATATATTGTTCTTTATAAGCTGGAAAATGAAGGCTTGATAAAATCTGAGTTTGAAGAACGAAGAAAATATTATACACTTACAAAGAAAGGAGACGAAACTCTTTTAGCTGCTAAGAAATATTTTCAGATGCTAGTACGGAAGTTGTAAGTTTTGGGTTGTTGGTAATTGGTTATGAGTTATAAGCTACTACAGATAGATTTATAAAGTAAGAAAGTAAGAATATAGTACAGGTGATAAAATGTCTGATGTAGAATTAACACATATGACTTCAAAGGGTCAAATAGTAATTCCTCTCGATATCCGCAAAGAAGTTAATGCGAATGAGGGAACTGTATTTGCTGTTTTTGGAACTGGTGACACTATAATGCTAAAGAAGGTACATAAGCCAACAAAAGAAGAGCTAAATTCACAGAAGACGCGGCGTTAGTTATGATTAGGGTTTTTCTTGATACAAATATTCTAGTTTCTGCTTCTTTTTGGAAAGGAAGTTCATACCAAATAACTATGAAGATAATAGATGGTGAAATTTTAGGTTTCACTACTAGTGAAATTTTGCAGGAATATCGTATCGTACTTAAAAGAGATTTCGATCTTAGTGAAGAAGAGATAGATAAAAGAGTTGAAAGACTTCTTGAGTTTTTGGAAATAGTTTCTCCGACCAAATCTTTAGATATAATAAAGGATTACCCTCCAGATAATAAGGTTTTAGATGGCGCTGTAGAAACCAGAGTTGATTATATTGTTACATACGATGCAAAACATTTATTAAAGCTCAAGGAATTTAGAGGAATAAAATTCGTTCCACCAGAGGAATTCCTAAAAATATTAAATAAATAAAATGGCATAGAATTTGCTAGACTTGAGATATTTATGCAGATCATAGTAACTGGGACACCTGGGACTGGAAAAACGGTTATTGCTAGAGCGGTTGCTAAGAAACTTGGATATACGTTAATTGAAATAAAAAAAATTGTTGATACGAATAAATCGCTTTACAAAATCAAGAAATCGACAAATCGATTTCTAACTGTTAAAGAACGGGATTTCTTTAACATCGAAAAAGGCGAAAGAATTGTTGATGTAGATAAATTAAAAAAAGCAATAATAAAAGAATTAGAAAAGCCGAAAAATAATATCATTATTGAAGGGCATTTAGCATGTGAAATGCATTTACCTGCAAAATTTGTATTTGTTCTTAGATGTAATCCAAAAATACTAAGAAAAAGATTACAAAAAAGAAAATATCCCAAAGAGAAAATAGATGAAAATTTGCTTGCAGAGATGCTTGATTATTGCACCCAACTGGCTAGAAAAAATTATAAAAAACCCAAAATAATAGAGCTTGATACTGCAAAGAGAAATTTAAATAAATGTGTAGTAGAAATAATTAATGTAATTAAAGGGAAAAAGAAGAAGATAGATGATGTGGACTATAATAAAGAGTTAATAAAACATTTAATTTAATGTTGGTATAACAACATGAAAATGAAGGAACTCTATTTGGTGATTGCTTTAACCATAATCATTGTAGGATGTACTAATAAAACTATAAATTCACCTGCACAAAGCATATCCAATAACATTTATGAGTTAGAAAATAATGAAAAAAATTTTAAAACAAACATTTCCAATCTTGAAACTACTGAAATGTCATGTAACTATTTCGAAGAGATAGAATTAGATTTTGTTCTTAATCTGGATAAAGAACATAGAAAATATGATATGGGTTCTGGTCTAGCTCTAAATGATATTAATAACGACGGACTAATAGATATATTTTTGGTAAACTTTATTGGTAATTCTAGCATTTTTTGGAATAAAGGAGATCTAAAATTTGAAAAAGAAGATTTCCCAATAAGCAAAGGTAGAAGTGTTAATTTAATTGATTATAACGGAGATGCGCAAATTGACATATTTATTACAATATTTAATTCAACACCTAAGCTTTTTGAGAATAAACTTGCAGATAAGAAAACAGTATTTAGCAAAACAAAAATGGATTTTATGAATTATTCTTTTTCTTCTGACTTTGGAGATATAGATCTAGATGGAGATCTTGATTTAGTTTTAAGTTCTTATGATGTAGAACTAGGAGAGGTTATTAATGATTATAAAAAAGGTTCAAATATATATGGAGTTAGCTGGTATATTAATGAAAATGATAGTTTTAGACAAAAATTATTTCTAGCGCATAGATCTAATGCACTCGTAACTACTCTATTTGACATTGATAATAATAGCTATCCTGATATTTTTGTTGGGAATGATATGGAAATAAATGATTATGCATTTCTATGTTACGAAGTAGGGTGTACCCTAAAAAAAATATTCAACAAAACATCTTTTTTCACAATGAGTTATGATTTTGGAGATATTGAGAATGACGGAGATTACGATGTATTCTCTTCAGATATGTTGCTCTATGAACCAGAACTAAAAAAGAAAATGCTTGAAGACCAAGCACATGAGCCTGAATATCCTTCACAGGTAAAAAGAAACACATTACAAGTAAATAGAAATGGATTATTTTTAGAAGATGCAGAAGCTAGAGGAATAGATGCTACTGGTTGGAGCTGGTCTAGTAAGTTTGCAGACATAAATAATGACGGATTTTTGGATTTGTATATTGTTAATGGAATGTTAAAAAATTATATGGCAAGCAACTTAGAAGAAAAGAACAAGGGACTTATAGAAGAGAACTTTATGCTTATTAATAATGGTAGTGGGTATTTTTATAATGATAAATCATTAGGTTTAAACTCTACAAAAGGCGGCAGGGGCATGAGCTTCGCTGACTTAGATAATGATGGTGATCTTGATATAGTAGTTAATAATCTACTAGATAACGCAAGTATATTTGTAAACAACCTTTGCAATGAAAATGAATTTGTAGAATTTGAATTGAGACAGCCTAACTCAAAGAATGTTTACTCGATAGGTGCTAAAGTTATTTTAAATACATCTCTAGGGACATTAACCAGAACTATAAGGTCTTCAAGTGGTTATTTATCTGGCGACCCATATAGATTGCACTTTGGCTTAGGAAAAAATACAACAATCTATAAAACAAAAGTAATTTGGCCAGATGGTAAAGTTAGCTCATTCTCAGATATTAAAAAGAATAAGGTTAATAAAATTAAACGAGAACGAGAGAATTAGAATAGAATTTTAAATATACTAAGCCTATTGATAGATATGGAACTTGAAGAAAAAAGACTGGTGGAGGCTGCACTCTTTATAAGCGGCCGTGCTTTAAATTTGGGAGAACTTAGAACGCTGACGGGCATTGCTGCGCTTGGTTATTTACAAGGAAAAGTTAGTGAATTGCAAAAGGAATACTTAGACCGGGCAAGCGCACTTGAAATAATTGAGGAAAATGGAAAATATGAAATGCGCGTACGCAACGATTATTTACCTAAAGTAAAACAATTTGCGCAGGAAATGGAAATTAGCAAGAATGCATTACGCACCTTGGCTTATATCTCAAAGCATGATGGCATGCTTAAGAGCGAGCTTGCGAAAAGAATTGGCCCGCAGATTTATCAGGATGTTCAAGAGCTTGTTGAAAATGAATTTATAACTACGAAAAAAGCTGGACGGACAGCAAAGCTTTTTGTTACTGAGAAATTCAAGAGGCATTTTAGTATTGCTAATCAACAATAACATAGGAACTAAATAGGAACAAAAAACTAGTTCCTACGTTGTTCCTATGTATTTATAAATGTTTTTTATCTAAGTATAACTATGAAAGAATCTGAACAAGTAGAGCTAAAAAAAAGTCTTGCTTCTTTAGATGAGATAATACAAACTATAGTTGCATTTAGGAATTCATCAGGTGGAGAAATATACGTTGGCATAGATGAAAATAATAAAATAATTGGGGTTGATATTGGCAAAAACACAATAGAAAACCTTGCAAGGGAAACTGCCAACAATACGAGCCCGAAGATCTATCCAACTATTAAAGAAGAAATTATTAATGGACTTACAGTTATAAAAATCATTGTAAAAGAAGGAGACCAAAAACCATATTTATATAAAGGAACAGCATACAAAAGGGTTGGAAGAAGTAACTTAAAACTAGATCACAATGAAATAGAGCAAATGATTCTGAAACGACATATTAAAAAGCTAAATTTTGACACGAGAGTATGTGAAGAAGCAACACTGGAAGATATAGAAGAACAAAAAGTAAAGGATTTTATAGCATTAACACAGAGAACTAGGAAAAGTTTATATCAATTCAATAATCTTGAATCTGCACTCCATTCTCTTAACATAATTAAAGAAGGTAAATTAACTAATACAGCAATACTGTTCTTTGGTAAAAATCCGCAGAAATTTTTTCTCCAGTACGCAGTACACTGCGGTGTTATCAAAGGAAATCAACTAACAGATATAAAACTTATTGAAGGATCATTCATGGAGATGGTAGAAAATTCCTTTCAGTTTGTACTAGACCACATGAAAAAAGCAATAACAATTGAAGGCACCAGAAGAAAAGAAACATTTGAATACCCAGAAGAAGCTATAAGAGAGGGCATAATAAATGCAGTAATTCATCGTGATTTTAATGTACCATCAACGTGCTATGTTGCTCTTTATGAAGATAGAATTGAAATAAAAAATCCTGGTACTGTACCTGCAGGATTACTACTCTCTGACCTTAAAAAAGAAGGCCATCCTTCAATTAGAAGAAACGAGGCTTTTGCTTACTTGGCCCACCTTGCAGGATATATAGAACAATGGGGAACTGGTACCACTAAAATAATAAATCTCTGCCGAGAGAGAGGTCTTGCGGATCCTATGTTCACAGAAGAAATGGGTTTTTTCAAGGTAACAATATATAATCAGTCTCCAGAACTTTCACTACGTCAGAAAAATGTCATTGAAATATTAAAAAAAGGAAAAACAATATCTACAACAGATTATGCAAAAAAATACAAAATAACTTATAGATATGCAATAGAGGAACTTTCAGAACTTAAGAAATCAGGTTTTGTAGCAAAAAAGAAGACTGGGAAAAATGTTATCTATTATATAGGAACTAAGTAGGAACAAAAAATCAGTTCCTATGTTGTTCCTATATGCTAGGTTAAGGAGCTACATTTAAACTTTTAGTATTAACCATTTATACGTGACTAATATGACCGTTTCAACTATTATAGGAATGCAATGGGGCGACGAAGGCAAAGGCAAGATTATTGATATACTTGCCAAAGATTACGATTACATTGTACGTTTCAACGGTGGTGATAATGCTGGCCATACAATAAAAGTTGGAAACAGGAAGTTCGGATTGCATCTTGTTCCTAGCTGCATATTCTATCCAGAAAAATTTAAAGTGATTGGAAACGGGGTAGTAATTAATCCTGAAACGCTTCTTAAAGAGATTAATGAAGTTGAAAATGCTGGCTACTCACTAAAAAATTTAATAATTAGCGAGGCTGCACATGTTATATTGCAGTGGCATAAAGAATTAGATGGAATCGAGGATGAAAAAGGAGGAATTGGTACAACTAAACGCGGTATCGGACCTTCATTTGCAGATAAAGCATCAAGAAATACTGCAATAAGAATTTGCGATCTATATAATGATAATTTAAAAGAACGGATTGCAAGCATCGCGGAATTAAAAATAAAAATAATTAGCGCTTACGGAAAAGAAACTAAGTTCAATGATGATGAAATTCTTAATAAATTAAAGAGTTTCGCTGAAAAGATTAAACCATTTGTAAGAAATACCAGTTATTTGTTAAATGAAGCAATTGACAAGAAAAAGAAAATCCTGCTTGAGGGTGCGCAAGGTACGCTATTAGATATTGATCATGGAACCTATCCATTTGTTACATCTTCAAATACTACCACTGGCGCAGCATGCACTGGCAGTGGAATCCCACCAAAGAAAATAAACAAAGTTATTGGAATAACAAAGGCATATACAACGCGCGTTGGCTCTGGCCCATTTCCAACTGAACTAACTGATGATCTAGGAGAAAAAATAAGACAAAAAGGTGGAGAGTTCGGAACAACTACTGGCCGACCACGCCGCTGCGGATGGCTAGATCTGGTTGCATTAAAGTATTCGGCAATGATAAACGGTACGGATGAATTAGTGATTACTAAATTAGACGTGCTCAGTGAACTTGATGAATTAAAAATTTGCGTTGCTTACGAAATTGATGGAAAGAAAACAGAGGAATTCCCAGTTATTGAAAAACTAAAATTAGCAAAGCCAGTATATACAAGCTTTAAAGGTTGGAATATCAACGAAGAAGGCTGGAACAAAATAAAGAAAAATAAAAAGATGCCAAAGGAACTTAAAGAATATTTAGATTTTATTTCTAAAGAAACAAAAACAAAAATCAGCATGATTTCTTATGGGCCTGAGAGAGAGGAAACTGTATTGCTCTAATTTTAACTAGAACAACGCCACTTTGAAACGCTCGCGATGCCAGTCGTCTCTTCCGATCGTACGATGTATAGCTTCGTAGTGGAGACCATCCTCACAACGAACCACAGGCCCTAAATAAGAAGAATATTTAGCAGCAGCAAGTCCTTTGGTTTGAGGCAACTCACCCGGCATTCTACAACCACGCCCGCGACATACATCCTCAATTAGATAAATTTTTTCATCGTCTACCTTTAATTCAAATTTGTTATCTCCCAAATCAACAATATCAAAATCTGGATGTTCTACTACTAACATGCAATTAGTTTTTCCTCTAAATCTCTGTGGAACAGCAAAACTAATAGTGAAAAAAACATCATTAAAGATAAACTGGTCTTTAAAAGGATGGAATTTGTCCTCATATATAACAATTGTTCCAGTCCAAGCTGGATAATTTTGTTCCAGGTATCTTGCATATTCGTAATTATATGCAATACACCCTGTTTCTGTTAAAATTCGTTCATGAACAGAATTTGGAACCATTAACTTTCCTTCTCTTTTTGCTAGAACCAATGCTTGAAAGAAATTTAGTTTTGTGTGAAATTCTATTATCTCTTTTACTTTTTTTGGATCCATTGATATTAACATTTCTCTTCTTGCTCTTAGTTCTTCGATTGGCGTTTTTGTTCTGGCCATTGGTTGTCTAACCTCGTGGCTTTCTTCTGGTTTGTACCTTCTGAATGTATCGCTTGCAGCAAGTTTAATTGGCCCACTGCTCAAGGCCCAAGGCTGACGACTTAGTCTTCTCATGTTATAAATTTAGTAGAGAAATTTTTATAAAACATTCATACGCATTTCTTATTACTTATATATGCTGAACCAGAGCAGCAAAATCTGAAATCCTCTATATCCCTTAGCTCGTGGCCAGATGCTGCACATACGCCAGTAGTAGTTACTGCTTCCCCTTGATTATACCTACCGAAAGGACTGGAACTAGCTGGAGTTAAGTCTGGGCTATAACCCGCAACCCTAAACCACTGCTCCCATGCCCTAAACCAAAATACATCTGAAACTGCAGTATCCCATTCCCAGCTGCACATTCCATTATGGTTTTTATCTTCAGCTGGTTTGCCATCAGTGCCAGGTCCGCCGCAATACCTGCCACCTGGATTTCTTACACAACAGTTATCATGTCTTAAGCTTCCTGGTGCAACCCAGCATTTTCTATACCCATCTTCCTCACTTTCGCAGCCTGCTCGAGTAAACAATATTCTTGATGAACCACCAAGAACATTTCCGCCAGTTAAACCACCGCATCCTTTTCCAACGCCACCAAAGCATTCTTCTGTTCCCCCATTTGCATTATATATTACTGTTTCTCCGTTATTATATATGAGCGGTGCCCATGTTTTCCATCCGTTTGTTTCAACTGTTACTGTAGGGTTAGACCCCATTCCCCATGCAACATATGGAAGCACAATTTCATTTTCAGATATCAGATTATATGATACTACGTCTGACCCAACCGTAACCCTTTGAACATTGATAAAGTTAGTTCCTTTAACCACTGTTGGCTTGCCAATTTGTCTTCCTTGTGGTTCGATGCTAGTAATTGAAGGTGGAGGAGGGGGCGGTGGCGGAGGCTTTGGTTTTAATTCTTCTATTTTATCATTTATGCCTGTAGCGCTTAAATACCAGTCTTTAGCTCCCTGGATCCATGATCTTAATCCATTAAACCCACCGCCGTTTCGATTTGCTTTCAAATCCACCATCGCGGTTTGGAATGGTTTTTTACTTTCATCATACAAGAAATCTTTTAATGCAGGATATTGTGCTATTTCATTTGCAAATACATCTGTTAAAACTCTTATGACGATGTCCTTCATTATTTGATTTATTGTTGCCTGGATGCCACCTTGATTAAGGAACCATGCCTTGTTCTGTTCTATCCAATTCTTTATACTTGCAACATTATTTTTCATTTCTTTTTTCATTAAAGCCTCAAGTGTATGCTGAAACGGTAGATTTTGTTCATTTTGGACATATGAAAATAAATCATATTGCGCATATTCACCACTAGTAAAATATTCAACAAGCGCTTGCTTGACTAATTGGATTTTATCTGCATCTGTTAAATCAACTGATATAATTCGGTTGCTTTCCAGATTCACAACGCATGTTTTTTCAAGAACGCTATCACAGCCGGTCCATTTTACATCCTTGCTGCTTTGGAGTTTAACAACAGACTCGCTTTCATATTCTGCTGTGCAGCTATTGCCGCAAGAAATTTTTGATCCTGTAGTTGTATAACCATAATAATATATCTGATCGTATGTCCTTATTGTAATTGTCTCTGCCTCGTTTACAACTGTGATATTATAAAATACACTCTGCGAGAATTTTGCAGTTACGCGCTTTAGAGAATCCATTGTTAAATTGCATGTTTCAGTTAAGCCAGTACATGCGCCTTCCCATCCTTTAAATCTGGAGCCAAGAACTGTTACTGGCCCCATATAAGTGGAACCCACATAACTTTCATAGGTATAACCTAGATCTGGCTTTGCTGTAAGCGTTAGTTTTTCATCTCTTGGAAACTTTTGATAACAGGTTGTTTCGCTCATTCCGCATATAAAATATGAATTTCCATTATTATAGCTAACAGTAACTTCTCCTTTGCCTGTTCCTGATTTGGATATATTAAGACGATAATTTTTTGGCGGGTTTGGATCTTTGTTAAAGATTACAGTTATATTCGTATCTTCATCGGAACTATGGCTAACAGTACAATGATTCGCATCACTAGTGCTATATGCATTACATTGGCCCTCCCAGCCACCAAAAATAGAACCATCATCAGGAATTGCCTGAAGTGGAACTGGGTCCCCAGGAAGGGACATACGCGAACAGTCTCCAGGACAAATCTGTGCACCATATGCACTTACTGTACCCGATCCTTCTCCAGCCATATTTATACTAAGATTATATCGCTCTCTTGGCTTTCTGAAATTCGCTACGACTTGCTTTGAGGCGTCCATTGTAACAGTGCATGTTAGATTTTTGCCAACACATGCGCCGCCCCAACCATCGAACACTGGTATAAACGCGAGCGCAGTCTTATGTGCATCAGCATATACTTTTAATTTACTGGCTGTAAGGGTAATTGTTTCTCCTTCTTCATAAGCGCTAGAGCAGTTATTACCGCAATCTATTATTTTATCAGAAGATATAACAACGCCCAATTCCTTGTTACTAACACTAACTGAAAGATTATATTCTATTGGCTTTGGCGTTTCAAAACTCGCAGTTACATTTGTTGAGCTATTAATAGTAACAACACAGGTTGTGCTTTTACCGCTGCACACACCGCCCCAACCATTAAATGTACTGCCTATAGATGGAATCGCAGTTAGAGTAACGGTTGCATGACCAAGATAATCTCCAATACAATAAGGACCGCAAAATATTTTATAGTCCGAAGATGTTACATGACCATCTCCTATTTTTGATACAGTGAGTTGATTGAGAGAGGGAAAGAATAATGCGCGAGCGGTTTTTTGCTTAGACATATATACAATACATATTGGTTCTTTAGTCTTACAATTTCCTTCCCAACCCATAAATGTATATCCGCTAGAAGCAGCGGTTGTTAATGTAACTGTTGTTCCCAATTCATAATTCGCCATGCAAGTAGAACCACAAACTATTTTTTGATCTTTAGAAGCAACTGCGCCAGAACCTATCTTGCTAACGGTTAAAGAAAGGCCTTTGGCGTTTGTTGTATCAATAGTACCTGGAATTGAAGCAGGCGGAGGTTGAGGGACAGGTTGAGGAGTTGGTGGTATAAGGGTTGGTTCTGGTGTGGGTTCTCCCTCAATAACAAATGAAGCAGTAACCTCTTTCTTAGAATCAATAACAATGCTACATATCTCTTGTGTTCCAGTGCAAGCTCCACTCCATCCTCCAAAAATGGAACCTTCTAATGGCATTGCAGTAAGCACAACCTCTGAACCTGCTGGAAATGGAGCAGAATCATATGGTGCTATTATTCCTAAACCAATACCATAAGGATCAGATTGCACTTTACCTTGTCCATTGCCAGATTTGTAAACAGTAAGCTGATACTCCTTTAATACTTCACCGGAGAATTTTGCAATTACTTCTTTATCTGAATCAAGCGAAACAGTGCACGTAAGCTCGCTGCCTGAGCACGCACCACCCCATTCAATAAATGAAAGGCCTTCATTTGGTTTAGCTATTAATGAAACTTGTGTTCCTGCGTCATAATCTGCAGTACAAGCATATCCACATTCTATTCCAGAATGAGAAGTAGATTTAACAAAACCTTTGCCTTCTGTTGTAACGGTTAATTGAGCGGCAAAAATAATATTTGTAATTAGAAACAGATAGATTATACTAATCAAGCGCATACTATTCTACGCTCCATACGAATTTCATCTGAATTTGAGCTGGTTGGCTAATTTCTGGTGGACCGCTACGATACATAATCCAAATATTACCTGCTCTAACAGTGCTAGCAGACTCTTCAATTGGCCCATCAACACTGTCATTATTCCAGTTATAGAGAATAATCTTCTTCGTTGGGCTATATGGACTAATGCCCCATTTTTTCCAATCATCATCTGTTATGTCACTAATACTCCACGTTCCGCTTTTACTGCCAAATGTCCATGTATAATCTGCTTTTACTTCTAATAAATCACTTGGTGTTTCCAGAAAATCAGAAACTCCAGTATCATAATATACGGAAGAAGAATAAACTCGCCATTCCCCACTAACCAACTCGCCCGCTGCATTAATTTCAGGTACTGGAGTTGGAGCGTACTCTACAATCTTAAATGAACTAATCGCATGCTTTGCATCATCTAGATATTTATCATAATCTCGCTCTAAAGCAAAATAGGTTACTATATACGCATATTTATCTTTAATTGTAAAAACAGCTAATGATCTTAGATTTTGATCTTTAATTTTAACTTTATATTCCAGATTATAGGCAGGAAGACCAACTAACGTAGCAGAGGAATAATTTATTATAGTAAATTCCTCAGCAGACCCTCTTATCCCATTTATGTAACTTTCAAAAGCCTCTTCAAGTGTAGAGTCTCCTGCAGAAGCAGATTGTATGATTATATTCTCCCTGTAATTATCAAACTCATCTGCAAGAGGAGAAAGAAACATTACTGCATCTCCTGAATCTCTTTCTTCCCAACCTTGCGGATATTCGATATTATAAAATGGATTTTCAAAATGCGAATAACTTTTAACAGCTGAAGGTGGAGTGGTTTGAGCACTTTTATCAATTTGATCTGTTTTCTGCTCTTGCTTAAGTAGATTACAGCCACTTAAAAATAGAAAAGTAGCAAGTATTATCAATAGTACTATATTGAATTTCATAAAATTCACTAATTAAACTTAAAACTCTCGATCATCTTCTTGAATATTGGCTCGAATTTTTCTTTCGTATTACCTGGTACAGTTTCCCAAACATAGCCTATTCTATATTGTAGATTATCTTTTTTAAATCGGGTAACAGTATAATGTTGTTTCTCCCCGCTTTCTGGATATAGAGATCCTTCGTACCTAAATAACACAGCTGGGTAACCCTTAAATTCAATGCGTTCCACTTTCTCAAATGTCTCATTTTCATACAAAACAGATTTCTCCTCTTTTTCCATATCATCTAATGTTGCATTGCTTTCCCAATATTCTATTATAACATCTTCAAGAACAGGATCATTTTCATTCTCTTTATCAGCAACAAACCTTAAACTTGGATCCTTCCTTTTAGTCCATGCACTTGGATATTCTATTGAAAATCTGGAACCTGCAAAATAAATATATCCACTGCTTGGTTGCTTTGGTGCTTTTGAAGCATCTGGACCTACTTTTAATGTATCTATAGCATGGTTTACAAAAGGCAGATATCGTTTCTCTTTTCCTTTTTCAATAGTATATCTAAATCTATAAACAACCTTGTCTATCCTAAAAAATATTGTTGTAAAGTGCTCATTACCTGAACCACCTACAATACTATTTTCTGATCCTGGCAAAAAGTCGCCCTCAAGTCGAATAGCATCATATCCCTTAAATTTAATGCGCTCACTCTTTGTGAATTTGGCTGACTCACCTATAAAGCTTTTTTCATCTGTCTCTAAATCTTCCAATGTTTCACTACTCTCCCAAGTTTTTACTGTAAACAATTCCAAAAATAAGTCATTTTCACTCTCTTTTGGAGAGATAAACATTATCCATTCATCTTCAATGCCCCAGCCATCTGGATAAAGAATGCTAAAGCCTTCTGCATTATAAGTATTATACTTTACTTCTTCTTTAGGTGGCGGAGGTTGTGGAGCTGGTTCTGGCACAGACTGCGGAACTGGAGCAGGTGTTGGCTGTGGAACCGGTTCTGGTGTGGGGGTTGCGCTAGATTGCCCGCCTGGCACGCTCGGGGGTTGCGCTAGGGGCGGAGCCCCTGGCATTGCACAGCCAAATAATAAAATTATAGACATTATAATAACTAAAACATATTTCATGCAATTATCTTTACTACAATATTTAAAAATGGTTAAGTTGTCAACTGCAGAATAAAACCTAAGATAAATGAGCATAAATTACAGAAAAAACTTATATATACAGCATCAAAAAATCTTAATTTCTTAAAAAGCTTAAGATAAAGTATTGTTTCCGCAATAAATGCAAAGAACTCAGCAACAATTATCCGGGTTGTATAATCTAATTTAATTAGTGGAAAGAAGAACCATACAAATGGTAATGTAATTGTGTTTACTAATATAGAATTCCCAACTAGTAAATGAACGACATATCGTCTTCCCAAAAACATATATAGCAAAATTGACTCAACAGAGATAGTAACTAGATAAGCCTGAAAAAAATCTAATTGCATTTTTGTTTCCCTGCCTTAAATGTCAGGATACTAATAAACAAGAACAAAAATAAGGGGAAGCAGCAATAAGATGAGGAAATAAGCTCTGCCTTGTTTCTATCTATATCTATAGATATTTTATAGATACGACCTTCTTCAAAAACAAAATCACCATTTGCCATTTTGAAATTTGAGTTTCCAACTTTATAAAGAAAATTACCAGATTCTTTGGAATAACATGGATTAAATTTATAGAACCAGTTATCATTTTTACAAATACCTGCTGAACAGGACATGTTGACGTCTCGTTGAACCGATATGCGATTGCGATCCTGGCCAAGCTCAGCAGTACAATGATATGCAAGTTCGATATCCCCGACATAGTCCTGGGCTTCTTTTATAAATTTAACCTCTATTTCCGGGGCTGGTAGTGAAGGACCAGCATCTGAAAAAAAGATGGAAAAAAACAAAAAAAAGAGAAGAAAAGATTTCATGCAATCTTACCTATACAAAAGTCTAATTTTACTATTTAATCCAAGCAATCCCACAGCTAAAGAATGCGCCCTCCCCGTCCACGACATACAATTGAATTTCCTCTGTTTCAGGCGGATTATCATAACTGCATCTTCTACCATGAAGTATTAATTTTCTGCTTAAGATTTCTGAGGCATCTGTAATATCCCCATCTTCTACCCATTTATCTATATCCTTTCTTGTAACATCTTTGAGTTCCCATGTTCCAGAAGATCCGCCGACTTCAGGTATTAGCTCCCATTTGCCGCCGTATTTCAAAACTAATTTCCTGCTTGTGCCAAAGCTGTATTCACCAACTAATTTGCTTTCTAGATCCGAAACAACTTTTGTCTTTGCAACCTCTGAGTCTTTCGATGGATTAGGTGCTGGTGGTGTGGATTTTTCTATTTTAGGTATATCGCTTATTTTCTCAAATCTTAGCTGTATCCAACCTGCAGGCGTTTCTCCATCACCTTCAAGCCTGAAAAATAGCCAGAAAAAATCTGTTTTTCCTTCTTCTATCCAACCGCTAACAGTTTTCATACCAGTTAGTACCATCTTCTTTTCTGGTTTGCCAGCTGATGTGTCCCAAGAAACCCCCCATGCTTCCCAATCTGATTCTTCTATTGTTCCAACACCCCAAGTTCCTTTATTGCCTTTATCATCTTCCCATGTTTTATCAGGTTTGAGCGCTATCTTGTCCATAGGATTATCAGGATACCATAAGCCACCAGCATCTGCTTTATATTCTGCTTTTCCAACTAGCCACGTACCAACGAACTTGCCGTCCGGACCTTCTAGTTTTTTTTCTGGAGTGTCATTACTGGGAGAATTACAACCAAAAAGTAGAATAAAAGTTAGAAAAACTAAAAAAAGATAAAAATGTTTCATAGTAACCGACACTTATGAAGGCATTTTCTTTGCTAGGTTAAGTGCTGTTTGCGCCAAAAGCTTGCTGAGTTCGCTTCCATCTTCTCTTTCAGTCGCAGTTACACTAACCGACGCATATCTTTTGCCTTTTAGAAACATGATAACATGCTGCTCCAGCTTGACTCCATTTTGATTGGCGAATACCTTTACATAGTAGAGGCTTTTTTCTCCAAGCTTAACATCTTCTTCAAAATCGACATTATTCGCTTTCAAAAGTTCGATTTCTTTATCAAATGCCTGCTTAGCACCATCAACAGTAGCAAAGGTTGAAACAGAACTTTGCAATTCTCTAAAATTTTCATCAGGATTTTCGCCTTCTAATAATACAGGACTCTGTAAAACAACAACATAAACCGATTCAAAGCCATAATCTTTCAACACCTTTTGGGATTCTTCTGTGAAATCCTGCAATGTAGATTTACCTGTTCCTGGCAATGCAACTTCAGTATAGCCTGGAAATTCAGCTTCAGATATACCAAAATCAATATCAGCTGGTGGTTGAACTGGTGGCTGAACTGGTGGCTGTGCAGGCGGTTGCGCTGGAGGCGGTGTTGGCGCTGGCGTGGGGGTGGTTGCGCTAGATTGCCCACCTGGCACTTTATCATGGAAACATCCTGCAATTAGAAGAACGCTAAATAAAATCGCTAATACAATAAATTTATTACCCATATCAAAATCACCTTTTCAATGCCAGGAACCTACGGTTCCAGAGAGCGAATCGCTCTCTAGCTCGTTCAAATTCTTCGAATTTGAAGATCCTAGCGCAACCTCCCTTTTTAATTTCTAATACATCGGATTGAGAAAATAAGAAAGTTAACATTTAAAAGTATTACTAAAATTATTTGACTTTTAATGCGAACACATCAACGCATGCTTTTAGCACATCTTTTGGCCTGCCTTTAGGAACAGCTACACCTGCTGCCTTTGGATGGCCACCGCCATTACCACCTAGCTGCATTGCAACTGCTTTCATAACTTCGTGCAATGCAACGTTGACATGCTTTCTTGCGCGTGCTGAAATGCGACATTGGTTTTCTTCTTCCTTAAAATTTGCTACAAATGCAACATCCGCTACTTCGCTAAGTGCAGCAGATGCATCTCCCTCATTGCCACTTACCTCGCTGGTTGCAACAATATAACTTCCAATTATCTGATAATTAGCACGCTGAAAGGCCTTAAGCACTGCGATCTTTACATCGCTAGCAAGCTCTGGCTCACCGAATTTTAAAACATCCTGGTATGTTGCATTAGCAATACTTAGCAATCTAGCAAGTGTTTCAAACGTTTCTTTTCTTCCGCTTTTAAAACGCGCGGTATCACTGATTATTGCGCACGCTAGCGCGATTGCAATTTCTTTATTTTTTATTTCTGGCAAAATATTCGCAACAAGCTCTGCGCATGAAGGTGACTGTTCTTCAATTACTGCATCCTCAGATTGCATATCCCTGCCTTCAGCACGATGATGATCTACAATTAGTTTAATATTCCAATCTTTTGCCTCTTTTAGTAATGTATACGCACTCGTATCAACAACTATCATGCCGTCAAATTTCTTTTTATCTAGATTTTTTATTATTTGATATTTTATTTTCAGCTCGTTCGCGAGCGCAGTAGCGCTTTCATTAAGCTCATCTGGTATTGCAATAACAGAATTAGGAAAAACAGAATGTAATGCAAAGGCACAAGATATTGCATCAATATCAGCGCGCGCATGCGGTGCAATAGCAAAGCGCTTGTTTTTATTATCTTTTAAAAAATCTAAAAATTTAGCCTTCGCCAAAACCATAGCCTTTCATCTTTTCCTGAAGTTTTTTCTGTAAAATAACCAGATTTGAGCGAAGCTTTTCCTCTTGTTTAACAATAGTGCCTAAACGCATATCAGATAAATCCTTTCTATCTTTCAAATCTTTTTCTGCATCCTCTGGCGAACTCTTAACCATTACTGACCCAATGGATTTGTAAACGTCTCCTCTTGCTTTTTTTATTTCTTCTTGTGCAAGATTTATTTCGTTTAATTGCAATTGCAGCTGATGTTTTTGCAAAACAAGCACTTGTAATTGACGCTCTAGATTTTCATATTCAACTAAACTTTTCTCCAATTCTGGATCTGGTTTTTGCATAGCCATAATTTTCACCCATTAATCTAATTCCTTTTCAATTCCTTCTATCACTTGAATATCGCGAAGATATGCATTTAAAGAAGCGCGCAAAGAGACTACGTCTTCTGATTCAACCTTAATAACTATTTCATTTCCATTTTTAATAATATTTGATATAGATCTTTTTTTAAAATCTTCTTCATGCGCTAGAGCGCGCAAAACAGCTTCTACTTGTTCCTTATTTTTTAATAGAACTCTTATTTCAGCGCTCGTTTTCATAACCTATCCCAATAGAACCAGTCCATTTCCATTTCAAATCTTCATAAACCTCTATAACATCTAATAAAATAGGATTGCCGTCTTTTTCTTTTACTATGAAAACCCTTTCATCACCAATCTTTCTTGATAACTCAACAAATTTAGATACTGTTTTTTTACCTCTTGCATAATAGTTCTGATCAAATGCGCTAGAAAACCATTTCGCAAGTTCTCTTGTTTTCTTTGATGCGTACCTAGATGTGGTGAACATATTTATCTGCCATTAGCTTTTGGCTATTAGCCCCTTTGGCCACTAGCTACTGGCCACATACCAATGGCCACCTTGTTAATCTGTACCGCATTCTTTGGATATCGGCGGTCTTGACTTTAAAAGCATTTTCGCACCAGTATTTGGAAATTCAAAATTTTTTTCATCGGCTACTGTAATAAGCTCGCCTGTTTTCAAATCCTTATATTCTCCCATGCTATGTCATCCTCCTATTCTCTCATTCTCATGAATACGTCGTTCTACTTACGTTCTCTATAGTGACGCAGTCTAATATTTTTCTTGCGCTGCGTCGGCAATTCCATGAAGCCTTATGTGATATAAAACTCATAACTCAAAACTAATAACTCATAACCAATTTACAATTTCTGATAATCTCCAATAAGCCTGCTTGATATCTCGCCAGCCTCACTTTTAAATATATAAGCACCACCAGCGAACTGCGCTTCGCAGCTCTTACAATTCCAAACAGCAAATGACTTTCTTGTTACCTTTGTTTTACCGCAGGCTGGACATTCGTATAATGCCTTCTTTGCCTTTAAAGCAGCAACTACTAGTTTTCGAATCTTTGCACCGAATTTGTGAGATCTCAACATCTTATTACACCTCTAGGAATCACAACAATTTTCTTATGTCGTTACCTCTTTTAAAAGCTATGTCCAAATTATCCAAAAACTCCTTTTTAGTAAGCGAACCTTTGCCTTTCTGAACAGCAGCAACATGTGTTCCAGTAGTAGCAATAGTTAATCGCGAATCCATTGCAAGTTCCTCTTCAATAGTAGGGTCAACCAACCAGAAATCATCCACGCGTATCGAAGTAACCGTAACTGGCAATGCCTTTAAATCAAGCTTTCCTTTATGTTCTTTTCTTATTATTTTCCCATCCTCGACCTTTGGTACTTTCGTATCAGTCAATGCAGCAATCGCAGCAATCGAGCTCGCATCAATAAAGTTTCCAGAATGATCCAATACGTATAAATCAATATACACACTAAGAACCTTCCCTTCTTCTATAAATAGTGATTTGACATCAATGCATTCTGCGCTTCTTATGCCGCGATCAACTACGCGCGCGAGCTCAACAGAATTCTCATCTGGTGGACCTGGCTCAAACGTTGAGCTTGCCAAAGGAAGCAATTCTGCATTTGTAACCATCGTACCTTCATTCGGACGATCTGAATATGGTGTAACAACATCAAATTTTACACCTACGAGCACTTGTGTGTTTCCTAATTTAACAAATGCTGAACCTTCTGCATTTTTTATTACACTTTTCTGAATCTCAATTGATCTAAATTCATCAAATTTTCTTTGATCGAAACGCTCTCCTTTTTTAAGCGAATTCGACAAAACATCTTTTCTTAGATGAGACATTATAATTTCCTTAAATTCTTCAGACATATTTTTCACCTACCATAAATATTACATTTTAAAATTTTCTTCTGGCGATTCATAAACCTTTTTTAAAGCATCGAATTGCTTAGCGTAAACTTTATCAGAAGCCTTTTCAGCTTCATTTAACAAGGTTTCAATTTCTTCTCGCGTAAGCAGCCCGTCCATCTGCAATAAAAGAATATCCTTTTTCCTATATGAAAATGCAACTGGCATATCACACTGGCCAAAATTATCCTCTTCCTTTGCAAGATCTGCAATAAGAATATCATCTGCTTTACCAACTGCTACTGCAGATGCCATGTCACGCATTGGAATACCTGCGTTTGCTAATGCTACGGCAGCGGCAGTTATACATGTTGTTCGCGTTCCGCCATCTGATTGCAAAACATCAACAAATATATTAATCTGAGTGCGCGGAAATGACTCTGTTATGATAAGATTTTCAAATACCTCACGAATAACCTTTGAAAGCTCAACACTTCTCCTACTTGGGCCGCTTCTGCTATGCTCTTCCAACGAGGAAAATGGTGCCATGCTATATCTGCACTTTACTAATGCCTTATATGGACTTGCTTCGTGCCTTGGAATGCATTCGCGCGGACCATAAATACCGCATATTACTTTATTTTTACCCCATTCTACAAATGCTGAACCATCTGCATCATGCAGTATGCCAGCTTCTATACGAATATTTCTAAGATCAAACTGGCTGCGACCATCCAATCTTTTGCCATCAACTAATAATTTAATATCTGAGTCTTGCCCCATTTATTCACCTGTTTTCTGATTTTTTAAATACTGCGCAATTTCATCCGTTAAGCCGGACATGTGCGCCTTTCTAATAATAATATTTATAGTTTTTAGTACCAATGGAATGTTGCTTGCCTCGCTTATCCAAACATATCCGTTGTTCCCTACTACTATATCCCCGCCAGAATGCTCTCTTATTAAACTTATCATACTGCTTTTTCTCCCTATTAGTCGTGGGATTTTAGCAGGCGGAAAATGTATTATCTTACCTGGTGGCAGTTTTTTTACTTCTGAAAAGTCGACTTCGCCTATTTCATCAACCTGTCCTGCCTTGCAGCTTACAATGTCGCCAAGCTCTAGTTGAACACGAAAATCTTTAGACGATATAAAACCTGGAGAAGAAAGATTTATATCAACTGAATATCCAGCATGTCTTATATCTGTAACTATTCCTACAAGAACATCCTCTTGTAATGGTTTATATTTTGATTCCAAAGGAATATATTTACCCTCTTCATCAACCATACCTATTACTGCAGCGAATGTTTCTTCGCCTTCAACAAAAGTATTAGGCATAAATAATTTCTTATCAGAAATTCTTTCACCAGGCAATACTATTCTTTTATTATTCAAAAAATCACATCCTATTGCTTCAACAATTTCGTTTCCACACTTCCATTTGTTAATTTATTAACACGATCGTAAAACTCTCCTTGCATGCCACCAAATATTTCAACAACTGCAATAAAACTTCCGTCTTTTGCCCATTCTTCTTGCATCATGCCATAGTTCTTTAGAACACTATAGCACTTATGCGCATATAAAGGCGATATTTTTACTGCAATTCTAATTTTTTCAAACTTCAGCGGAAGTATTAGCCGAAGCTCTTTGATTATATCAGGCAACTGATCCCTTGGATCTTTAAACGGATCAAGTGAGATCCTTGCTTCATCTAATGCATTTTCAATACGCAACTGCGTATGCGGTGCATTAGTACGCGGATCAATAGCCTCACGGAGCAATATTGCAACTATTTGTTTTCTTTTCTCTTCTAATTTCTTTTTTCTCTGTTCAGTAGTAAGTTGTATCTCTCCATTTTTTAATATAAACTCTAGGATTTTTACTATGTCACTGGTTCCGAAAGTCTTCTGAACCGGCTCTGCTTTTGCGCGTTCGCCTTTTTTAGCATCTGAATAAATCTCTTCTGATACAAGTATGTTCTTCAAATCAGGCTTTCTTCCCTCTTTATATGCATACGCAGCGTCAGGATCAACATAGAGTTCGAAACGATTGCCACCATGCTCGTAAGAGGCGATTATAGCCTTATCTAAAGTCGTCATAATAACCCTTATATAGATAACTAAAAAAAGGTAATAATAATTGTACTCCCATATATTTAAATACCTAATGTAAGCAACCAATTTATGCCAAAAAAAACAGCCAAAGTAAAGACAACGAAAGAAGAAAAAGTAGATAAAAAACAAGAACAAACTAACAAGCCAACAACTATGACAGACAAGGAAATGTTTTATGTAGCAATAATAGTACTACTAATTGGAGTTATAATATATTTATTCGTAACTAGTGGTTTTGGAGCAGAAAAAGAAAAAATAAAAAACGAAATAAAAACAGAATTAGGGCAAAAGGGTAGCTTACCTACATTAAGCAATTATTTAGGCAGCCTTCCTCCATTGGGAGATAATAATGCACCAATAACTTTTATAGAATTTGGCGATTATCAATGCGAATTTTGTAAAAAATTCTATAATGAAGTAGAGTCAATCATGATTTCTAAGTATTTAAATACAAGCAAGGTAAAATTTTATTATAGAGATTTCCCGCAACCAGAGATTCATAATAAAGCGATGCTTGCATCGCATGCTACAAGATGCGCAAATGAGCAAGATAAATTCTGGGAAATGCACAATAAACTATATCAAACTCAGAATCTCTGGGATATAGGAAGTGTTTCTTCAGCAAAACAAAAATTCCAAGAATATGCAAATGAACTTGAACTAAACATGAATCAATTCAATAGCTGTGTTGATAGTGAAAAATACAAAAATGAGGTCAATGCAGATATTCAGGATGCTACAAGATTAGGGATAAGTGGAACACCAACCTTTGTAATCCAGATCCCAAAGGATAAAACTACACTAGATGACCTCAAAAAGGTAAGAACTGTTGTAAGAGGAACTAGTTTAATACAACAAGAAGATAAATATACTATAATAATAGTAGGGGCGCGCGCGTATAGTGATTTTAAGGCATTTTTTGATTTAGTAAATTAGTTTTTTCTTATTATGTATCCAATGGAAAATCCAGTTGCAAATACCGCTATTACTAAAACTAATAACTCTGGTAAAATATTTTGAGCTTCTGTTTTTTGCGTAACTGCACTTTCGTTTTTATCAACAGTTCTATTTTCTTGCATGGTTTTATTCTGTAAAGCAGGCATAGGTGCTGCAGCAGGAAGTGAAAGCTCGTCCATTTCATTAATAGAATAAGAAATTTTAGTAGCCTCTGGTTTTGTGCTTTCTCTTTCAATATCAGCTTTCTCACTAATTGCCATAGTTGGAGCTTGCGGACTAGAAACAAAAAAGGCAGCTTTTTGCGAGATCAACAAAAGCGCTGCAAGTGCAAACATTATGCTAAAACCCAGAAGCATAACAACATTCACAGGTGTTTTACTTACAATCTTCTTGCCAGTTTTAGTCAATTTGTAATATTTCCACTTTCTTCCTTCTTCTAGTTTTTCAACTAAGCCAGCATGCGCAAGATGTTCTAAGTGCTCGAGCACTGTTGGTGCAGCTAGTTTAAGCTCTAAGGCAAGCTCGCTTTGTGTTTTTTGCCTTTCTTCTAGTGATTTGAGAATTTCTATTCTTGTGTCTGCACCTATTGCTTTGAGCACATCACGCGTTACAACTATTTCGTCAGTCATTTTGTTCACTGTTTTACAGTCAATCCGCCTTCATTCTTAGCATTTACCTCGCTCCTTTATCCTTTAGATATTTCACTAATTTTATATTACCGCTAGCAATAGCACACTTGAGAACAGACCATCTAACCTCATCTTGTCCATAAGTAAACCCCTCTATAGCTACGCTCGCCCCCCATTTACCTAACAGGTATTTTACTATTTCAAGATTGCCTTTGCAAGCAGCCCACATGAGGGCAGTCCAATAGCTATCATCCGGAACATCTATGTCCGCTCCTGCTCCCCCCTCTTCAGCCAGATATTTCACTAGTTTTAGATTGCCACTAGATGCAGCCCGCATAAGAGCAGTCTGTCTATTCACAGTCACAGTAGCTACATCAGCTCCTGCTTTAAGGGCTTTTTTTACTCCTTCTAAATCCCCTTTTCCTGCTGCGTCCAAGAGTTTTTTATTTAATTCCTCTTTGTTCATTTTGCTCATTGCTCATGGCTCATTACTCAAGGCAGTAGTCAACTCACTTCAAAGCTTACGCTTACAGTTGCAGTGACTTCTATATCGCTGGCAAATACCTCTGTATCAGCTGCCTTTGAAGCACCTGTTTCTGCGATGGCTGCCATTGGAGAACGATAATAGTCATAAGATGGATATCTTACGCTCTCGCTAGCAGAGATAACCTTGCCTAAACTTGCGCTTAAACCAGATGCGATCTTTTGCGCTTTATTTCGAGCGTCTTGGGATGCTTTTTCTAATAATTCGCGCTCTAGCTGATCGCGTGTCTCATCCTTTAGAGTAAAGAATACTGAGTTTATTTTAGCATCATTGCCGCCGCCTGCTGCAATAGCATCTAATAGCGCGCCGCCTCTTTTAGTATCTTCAGATTTAACTGAGAAACCATGAACTGCTTTGTACCCAATAAGTTCATCATAATAAACTCTATCATAATAATCGCATTTGTCATCTCCTTCAACCGAACATTTCCATTTGCTAACTTTTATTGGTTGTACTGTGAAGGATATTGTCTCGATGTCTTTATCAGTTAATCCAGCTACCTTAAGCTCTGTAATTATTTTATTAACTGCCTCGGAGTTTTTCTCTTGTGCAGCCTTGGCAGAAGATGTATCATTTGTTTCTACTGTAAAAGATATTTTGACAAGATTTGGTGCAACCTTTGTTTTAGCTTCACCTTGAACAGAGATATAATCCCTGGGCGGATCTTGATTAACATAAAAATTCTGAGGTTTTACCTGATTTGATATAACATACATACCTGCTAACGCTACTATAATAAAAACAAAAACTGGTAGCCACATATTTAAGCCTGGTTCTTCTTTACCGAATACCATAAATTTCACCTCATAAGAATAGATAACTAGTACTAAAGCAGCAGCTAGATTTAAATATGTTACAAATAGTTAGGTGAAAGGCTAATTAATTTAAATTGTTGCTATTAAGCAAGTTATATGCATTCTATACAAGCACAAGTTCATTTAGTAGTAACTAATTTTAGTTCTGCTGAAGGTGAAGGAAGAAGAGAGTTAGCACGAGCACTGCTATGGAATTCGCAGTCGACAGTTCAAATGCTCCTATTAACTGTTACCCCAGATACTGAGAAGACTGTTTGTGATATTTTTAGAGAAATGATAACTTTAGATAGAACTGTTCTAGATATATTAGTAAAAAAATTAATGAATAACGAAATAGGCGCAAAAACAGTAGAAAAAATACTAATAGATCAAGTAAATGAACACTTTGCTTATTTTGCAATTCAAATAGGACAATTAAGAGAAGCACGGCAATTAGAAGGAATAAGGCAAAAACTAATTGATATAGCTAGAAGACATCAAACCAAGTTTTTCGATCTATTAGATGTTATTGCAAAAAATGATAAACATGGCTTGCTACTGGAAATTGCAATTAAGGCGTCAGGAGAATACTCTGTAGATATTGCAGGCAGGCTCATAATTGAATTAAAATTCGAGGGTAGAAGAAGAATAAACGAGGCTATACTTACAGAAATGGCTAAAGGAAATTCAAGCGTATATTCTCTAATGTCAAGATGGAAAAACAGGGATGATTTTGATAGAAGAGAAATCCTACGAAGAATATTGGCTAATGTAGATGCAGGAAGAATAAGGGAAGAACCAAGAAGAATTGAAAGACCAAGAACTCGTGAACGGGATTTTGGCCATAGGCCATTTGAGGCGTTAAGAGGATTAAGAGTTAGATAATTAACCTGCCCTCTTCTCTTTTTCCAGTCTTCTTTTAATTACCTTCAGGCTTACAAAGCTGTCGCGTTCCATTTCATCCAATCTAAAAGAGATAAGTCTTTTTTGCTCTTCTAAGCGTGGAATAAGATTGTACTCAAGTGCATTAACCCTGCGCTTTGTTTTTTCTATTTCTAGAATAAGCCTTTTAATCGCAGTTTCAGTTTCTGCTAGTTTAATTACTATTTGCAATATTTCATCAAACTTTTCTACTGCTGAATCTATCTTAGCAGATGTTGCAGCGACTGAATAAGTAGGAAGATCCATAAAGTGCTTTGCCTCCATATGCGAGGTTATATATGGAATCTTAACACCCATGACGTTCTTTACATCAATTTCAATATCAATATTTTTCTTAAGATTCAAAGAAACATTTTCCAGTTCGTAAAGCGTGTGGTAAACCTCAGTTAAAGCTAAGCTTTTGTAAGCAACACCTATGCGCTTCGCAAGCTCGCCTCTTAGATCCTGTGCTTTCTTTAGGATTTTAAAGAATTCCAAGATTAGCGCATCTCTTTTTTGCTTAAGCAGTTTGTGACCTTTTACTGCTAGCGTAATGCGTTCTTTTGTTTTTATTAACTCCATTCTTGTTGGAATAACATCAGCCATCGTCTTCTGCCCTCCTTATATTCAAACTATTTCAATTGCTTTCATAAGCAATCCATGAATATCATCGCCTCTTCGCGACATCATTTCTATTACTTCATCATGCGAAAGCGGTTTGCCAGTTAATCCTGCTGCAGGATTTGTGCCAATCGCAACAGCGGTATACGGAGTTCCTTGTTCTCGCGCAAGGATTGCTTCAAATGCCGCGGTCATGCCAACTAAATCAGCACCTAATATTTTTAGTGCACGGATCTCAGCAGCTGTTTCATAGCGCGGTCCATAAGTTGCACCTAATATTGCGGATTCTTTAAGTGAAATCGACAATTCAGCTGCTGCTCTTAGCAAATGTGCATTTAATTCTGGAGTGAATGGATGCGACATATCTGTATGATGGGGCCCATCAGCAAAGCTATCAAAAAATGTAACTACCTTTCCACCTAAAAGGACATTCAGGGCAAGTATATCGCTGCATAAAATCAAATCACCTGGTGAATATCTATCAAGACTTATAACACCAACGGCAGTACTAGCCAATATTGCTTTAGCATCTACTTCTTTTGCAAGCGCAATATGCGCTTTATAGTTTACCATATGAGGAGGTGTGTCGTGATTTGCTCCGTGGCGCCTAATCGCATAAACTTTTGCTTCACTAGTTTCACTTAAAAGAACTGCTACCCTTCCAAATCGCGTTGGTACTTCTACTTCCCTTCCTTTTAATTTGCTAGCGAATCCGCTTCCACCGATAACGACTATAGATTTTTGCATAGAATCAACCCTTCATTTCTTCTTCAAATATTTCCCAATATACTCAGTCTTAACACGCTTAAGCTCTGCTTCAGGAAGTGCTGAAAGCAAGTCCCATGCAATCTCCAATGTTTTTTCTATTGTTCTGTCTTCGTAAGCACCTTGCCTGACAAATTTATTCTCATACTCATCTGCAAAGCGCAAGTATCTTCTATCAATCTCTGTAAGTGCTTCTTCACCAACAACTGCACTTAAGCTTCTTAGATCACGACCGTTTGCATAAGCAGCATAAAGCTGATCTGCTACACCCTTATGGTCTTCCCTAGTTTTTCCTTGACCAATACCTGAGTTCATTAATCGTGAAAGCGATGGCAACACATCAACAGGTGGATAAATGTTTTTCCTGTGCAAATCTCTGCTGAGAATAATCTGTCCTTCTGTAATGTACCCAGTTAAATCTGGAATTGGATGCGTCTTATCGTCTCCGGGCATTGTTAGTATTGGAAATTGTGTAACTGTTCCTTTTGCTCCGCTAACACGGCCAGCTCGCTCGTATATTGTACTAAGGTCAGTGTACATGTAACCAGGATAACCTCTACGACCAGGAACTTCTTGTCTAGCAGAAGAAATTTCACGCAATGCCTCACAATAATTAGTCAAATCAGTAAGCATAACAAGTACGTGCATATCCTGTGTATATGCTAGATATTCAGCAGTAGTTAATGCTAATCTTGGAGTAATCAATCTCTCAACAGATGGATCATTTGCTAAATTCAAAAATAATACTGCATTCTCCAGCGCACCAGTTTTTTCAAAATCTCTAATGAAAAAGCTTGCCTCTTCATGTGTAATACCAATAGCTGCGAAAACTACTGCAAATTTTTCATTGCTTCCACGAACTTTTGCCTGACGAGCTACTTGCACCGCTAATTGATTGTGCGGTAAACCAGCACCTGAGAATATTGGTAGTTTCTGACCACGAACTAGCGTGTTCATTGCATCTATAGTAGAAACTCCTGTTTGAATAAACTCGCTTGGCGACTCACGTGAATAAGGATTAATTGGTAATCCGTTTATGTCAACTTTTTCTTTAGGAATTATTTTTGGCCCTTTGTCTCTAGGCTCGCCCAATCCATCAAATGCACGCCCGAGCATCTCGCTGCTTAACCCTAATTGCATTGTTTCTCCTAAAAACTTTACTGTTGTCTGATCAGTGCTAATACCTGCTGTTGGACCGAATACCTGAACAACTGCGATAGTTTCGCTAACGTCAAGAACTTGTCCTTTTCTCTTCTCGCCATCTGGTAGAGCTACTTCTACAATTTCATTAAAGCCGACTCCGCTTATTCCTTCTACAAATAAAAGCGGACCTGCGATTTCATTTATTGTTTTATATTCCTTCAATAATGTTGCCATAGTTTCACCTGCGTAAAATTATTTCTTCAAAACCCCGTCAAAATCATGTTCTATCTCTCCATTTAATTTATCAAAGTCTTCATATTTCGTGATCTCCTTCATTCTTCCAATTTTCGTGCGCGTAGGCAGATCTACAATGCGCTTGAGCTGAACACCAAGATCTAATGCATTAACTGTGCGCTCATGGAATTTCAAAATTGTCTTAAGCATTAGATATTGTTTCTTAAATTCGCTTCGCGCATCAATATCGCTATATGCATTCTGCTGCAAGAAATCTTCTCTGAGCATTTTAGTAATCATTAATATCGCTTGTTCTTTTTCAGGTAATGCATCTGGTCCAACTAATTGAACAATTTCCTGGAGTTCTGCTTCTTTTTGCAATAAGGCCATTGCATTTTTGCGCAGTTTTGGGAAATCGCTTGAAACATTTTCCATAAGCCATTCTTCCAATGAATCTGTATAAAGCGAATAGCTCTTTAGCCAGTTAATTGCTGGAAAATGTCTTCTATAAGCTAAAGGTGCATCCAATGCTAAGAATACTTTTGTAACACGTAATGTATTTTGTGAAAC
>JAGVWJ010000043.1 GCA_018304385.1 Microcaldota archaeon | reverse complement strand
AAAACGCATGAGTTATGTTCCAGGGCCAATGGTAAAATCAGCCGATCGCGTGCAGGATATAGATAACAAGCATATTCGCATAGCGCTATACCGTCCTCTAGGTAGATTAGGGCAGAAAAGCGAGGATGGTGAAGCAGTAAAGCAAATGGGACCTCCGAATCAAATGCAATACTTGGCAAGCTCGCTACTGACTGCTGGGTACAATGTTCGTATTTTTGATCAGCTCGCCGAACCTTATAGCGAACAGCAGCCTTTGGAATATCCGAGCACTAAAAGCGATGAGCAAATGGTTTCGGAAATCATTGGATGGCAACCGCACGTGCTTATGTTCGGCTCCTTTACCTGTCAGTTTCGCAGAGCGCTAAAAATCGCTGGCGAAGTCAAAGAAAAGCTTGGTATTCCAGTAGTTTTAGGTGGGTACCACGTGGTGGACGTAGGCGAACAATATCGTTTCGCACTAGAGCTGGAAGACAGGTATCCTGATGTTGCTACAGTGCTTAAGGAGGACTTACGCAATGTATTCCAGCGGAGCATAATTGATTACGTTTGCGTGGGTGAAGGCATAACTACGGTTCATGAAATTATGGATATTCTAAAGGCTAGAAAAGATCCGCACACGGTTGGGGGAATTGCCTTTGTTGATAACGGAAATATTATAATTACAAATCGAAGAAACAGATTGAGCATAGATGATTACCCATTATTACATTGGCCATTGGATTACAATCCTTTTATGTATTATTCGCAAGGCAGGGATTACCCAGTAGTGTTGCTTACGACTTCGCAGGGATGCAGATTTTCCTGCTCATTTTGTTCAGTGCCAAAGACTTATCCTGATGGATTGAGATATGCAAGCACTGATCGAGCTATTCTACAGCTTAAGGCAATGAAAAAGGCATTAGGCGGAAAATGGCCAAGAGAAAGAATCATGGTAAATCTTACCGACGAGGACTGGATGGCTAAACCGAGACGCGTAATAGATTTTTGCAATGCAGTATATGAAGCTGGTTTGAACGAGCATTTTGAGTTTAATTCATTTGGTACGCTCATTGACATTGAAAAACGCGGAGACGAAATGCTTAAAGCCATGCGAAAAGCTGGATGGTCTTACTTTTTCTTTGGTGTAGAATCTACGATAGATGGTGCAGCGCAAGACTGGAACAGACCAGATGCAAAAGTGCACGATCGTTTGGCAATGATTCAGCGTGCGATCAATAAAACAGCCGCAATCGGAATTATGCCTTTCGTAGATTTTATTGGTGGGTATCCAGACCATAATTTAGAACAGGTAACAGAAGATTATAGCAGATTAATGACATTAAGAAATGTACCTTATGCTTATATGCCAATTATTGCGCCACTGCCTGGCACAGATTTATACTGGGAAGTTCTATTAGGTGCGGCTGAGCGTGGCTTCTTTGATTGGGTTACTTACGATCACCTTGATGCCAATAATCAGGTGCTCCCATTGCGGGATGGTGGCGAAGTAAAAACATTGCGAAATAGAATGGTGCAGGAATTCTTTACCCGCAAGAGTTACGAGGAAGATGCTGATAGGATGATCGAGCAGCATCCGCATACCGCAAGGTTTTTTGCAACAACATTACGCAAGGAAAGCATTGATTACCCAGATAATGCTGAATTGCGAAGGCTTGCCAGAAAATATTCGGAAAAGTTGTAAGGTTCGTTTGATTACAAAAATTCAACTATTTTCTCTCCAATTTCATTAGCCTTTTCCTTACTAACATATTTAATTAGCGCTCGTCCGCTTGCATAAAGCGTTATTGAATTGTTATCTATATTAATCATTAGCATTACTGCTGTGCTTGCCAGTATTTCATATTTTTTAGCAAGTGCCACCTCTGCTTTTTTCAGATCTATTGGTTCTGCAAACTTTATTTCATATGCTTTAGCAGAGTTACAAGGTTCAAGCGTGAAGAATTTTTTAGTTAACATCTTATTTCAACCTTTTTTTCCAAAACATTTCCTTTTTGGATAGATCAAAAAATAAAACATCCGGTGCTTCTGTAAATGGCTTTTTTAGTAAGTAATTAATTGTCTGCGAAGCAGCTAGCGTACCAGCGAGCATAGTGGCTGGGGCGATTACACTAACGCAAGTGTTGTATTTGGCAAGTAGCTTTTGGCTTTTAGCATTTGGCAATTGAAACGCTTTTTCAAATTCATAATCTGTGAAAACTGAAACCATCCCATTAGCAAAACTCGCTGCGCAAAAAACATATGGAATACGAAGCTTGCGGCATGCCTGTGCAATTGTAATTCTTGTTTCTACATTGTCCGTCCCATCTATCACTACCTTAGCTTTTTTTATTTTTTTAGGATCGAACTCGTTGTAAACGAGATATTTTGCATTTTTATTTATTATTTTCGCTCGAGCAATCGCAGCATTAATCTTCTTTTCATCTAATGTTTCATCAGTAGCGAGCATTTGTCTATTAAAGTTAGTCAATTCAAATCTATCTCTATCAAATAAAACAAAATTTTCGCAACCCAAGCGCAATAAGCATTCAAATGCAGCGCTACCAGTTCCTCCTAATCCAACTATCGCAATTTCTGTCTTCCTTAATTTCTCTTGCTCTATTTTGCTAATAACACCTAGATTACGAAAGAATTTTTCTTTATAAATAGAAACCACCCTTACTTTTTCTTTCTCTCTTCTGAAGTAAGCGTTCCAAATATTTTTAGCTTGCTTAATAGTTTTTTATCTATTGCAGTTTCTCTATAAGCCATCATTGTAAATAGCAAAAAGAAACCAACTGAAATACCTATCCATAAGATAAATATGGTAAATATTCTGCCTACTTCTGTCTTTGGCGTTATATCACCATATCCAACAGTTGTAACTGTAACAGTAAGAAAATAAATTGCTTCTATAAATGTCCAACCCTCAACATTATGATAGAAAAATATGCCAACGATGTATATTATTAACATTAAGAAAATTGCAAAATATAATCTTTTTTTTATTGCTTCTTCCCCATTCATTAATATTATCTGGTTGCACAAGTTTAAAAGCCTTCTTTGCCCAGCATTGATTATGGACATCAAACTACATTGCTTTGGCGCATCAAATGAAGTTGGCAGAAGTGCATTTATTCTAAAAACCGATAAAAGCGTTCTAATTGATTATGGAATAAAGTTGTTCGGCAAAGATGGCAAGCCAGAATATCCATTAGATCTTGATCAAAGGATAGACGCAGCATTGTTAAGTCATGCGCATCTCGATCATTCTGGGTTTATTCCTAATTTATACAAATTTTCCAAGGTTAGGTGGTATGCTACGCCGCCAACACGCGAACTTTGCGAATTACTGTGGAAGGATTCAATGAAAATAATGGGTGATGAGCTTCCATATAGGATTAATCATTTTAATAGGGCATTGAAGTACTGGACACCTGTCATGTACGGGCAGAATATGCGCATGGGCCAGACTGATTTTAGATTTTTAGATGCAGGCCATATAGCAGGTTCAATGATGATTGAAGCGCAGTTTAACAGAAAAAAAATTATTTATACTGGCGATTTTAAGATGGAAGAAACCCGTTTGCATAAGGGTGCTAGACCTATCGAGGATGCTAATGCGGTTATAATTGATTCTACTTATGCAAAAAAAGAACATCCCAGTAGAAAAGAGGCTGAAAAGAAAATTGCGGATGAGATTAGCGAGACGCTTAAGGCAGGAGGAAGCATATTATTTCCAGCATTCTCGCTTGGCAGAACACAAGAACTCATACGCATTGTGCGCGCTTACCATAAGGATGTTGATATATTCGTTGATGGCATGGGAAGGGCCATGTGCGAGATTTATATGAAATATCCGCGCTATATCAAAGAACCAAATGAATTTAGGGCAGCAGTACGCAGCAGCTATTTTGTGCGAGGCCCTAATGATAGAAAAAAAGCAACGCGTGATCCAGCTGTGATAATTTCAAGTGCAGGCATGATGGAGGGTGGGCCAGTACTTGGTTATTTAATGAATTTAAATTCACAATCAAGAATAGTTTTTACTGGCTATGTAGTTGAAGGAACAAATGGCTGGAAACTGCAGAATGAAGGTTATGTAACAATAGAGGGCCAGGATATGGATGTTGATTTGCCCATTGAAAATGTAGATTTAAGCGCTCATGCAGGCCGCAGTGATATTCTTAATTTTATAAAATGGGCAAATCCAGACAAGGTAGTAATTGTACATAGTGATGCTGCAAAGGATTTCGAGCGCGAGCTAAAAGAAGATTTTGGATATGATGCTGTTGCACCTGAAATTGGCGATACGATTAATTTATAGTTTTTGGTGAGTCTATGAGAAGAAAAAAAGAAACTCCTTTTCAAAGGGCAGAAAGAGAAGGAATACAGAGAGGCGGCGGGCCAGTGCACATAAGTGTGCCATTAGTCAAGGTTTTGGAAAGGTTACATAGAAAAGCACCAGACGGCGAACCAAAAAAATTAATGGCAGAAGCATTAGACGGAGCTAAAAAAAGGGCGTTAAAAGACGTTAACTGATTCTATCCAAAGCTAACTTCGCAGCGTTCGCAGTCAAAATTCCCAATAAATAGGCAGAAGGCAGATTAAGCAATACAAATATATGAATCACAATAGCAGCAAAAGTCCCGAATATTATTTGTTTTTTCATCTGTGACGGCGAAGTCTTTGGTTCAGTAAGCATGAAAAATGCTGAGAAAAACGGAAAGAATGCAAACGCAGCATTGCCAAATCTAAAATACGAGATAAGCGTATGCACAATTAAATATGAAAAAGATATCGCAAGTTTTTTTATTCGCCATGAAACGATTAAACCAAGTGCAACTACCGCCAAGGTATTATAATTTCCCCACCATAGTTCGCTTGCAACTGGATCGCTTACGAAGCGAAATATAATAAACAAACCAAGTGTTGCAGGGTTAAAAATTGGCGCATTTTTGTAGCGAATAACGTGCTTCAAAATCATTGCAAGCGCAGCAGTAATTGCAATAAACAAAAACTCGCCAGGTTTGAAAATATTTGTAATTATCAATGCGCTTATCAATGCTGTTTCACTTAAAATAACTTTTCTTGAAGTTTTAGAAACTTCAGGAGATCGTGACCGAAGGTCACGGGATTTTGTTTTTATATATGTAGCTATGGTATCCAGTATTAGTGTTGTTACTATTGCAATTGTTGCAGAAATTGCCACTTGTTCATATCCAAATTGCTGTGCATTAATTATTGCAGTCAAAATTAGTGAAAATATTATTATTTTATAAGCGTTGGGAAGTTTCTTTTGAATGTAACCTAAAAACTCCATATCTTAGAATCGTAATAAACTTTATAAATTATATCGGAGAATCCGAATTATGAGATTTTACATACTTTTCATTTTACTCAGCACACTAGTTTTCGCTGCAGGCGGCGGCGGAGGTGGCGGTGGGGGTAGTGGCAGTGGTTCAAGTGGCACTACCAGCTCTGCGAAATACACCTCTGCTTTTAGTGTGGAATACAAATGTCCCGAGGGTGAGCTAGTTGCTACAGTTAGTGGTGTTACTGCTACAGATGGAAAATTAGATGATTTTCTTGTAACTGCTTATAAAGAAGGCATAAGTGTTACCTCTGCAAAAACAGATTCCAGCGGAAATGTTAAACTTTCAATAAAAGACGAAGGTCGCTATTTAGTTCAATCTAAAAAGGATGAATATTTTGAGAATAATAAACTGCTTGACATTGAATCTTGTGTGGCTAAAGAACAAGAATTCTATTGCACAGAAGGCAAAACTATGAAAGAACGTGTTAAGTGTGTGCTTAATCTGCCGGATGATTATGTTAACAAAGTAAAATATGTTCCAGAGGAGTGCAATGTAGCATCAAGTGAGCAAGAAAAGAAGGAATGCATAGAAAGTTATAAGGTTTCACAGAGCTGTCGTGGTGAAAAAAGCACTGATGCAGAAAGAGAAGCATGCATACGGCCAAAATTAAATCTTGGCCAGAGCATAAAGGCTGATATTGAGAAATGTCGCAAAGAGTTTGGTTCAAAGAAAAGGATTTGCTTAGTTAGTTTGAAGGAAAATGTTCTTAGGTTAGTTAAATTCAGACTCTATAATTTAATATATAAAGCATATGAACTATGGGAAGAGAAGCTTGTAAGCGAAGGCGAGACAGTTGACTTTACTACACTTGTAAATGAAAAGAAGATTGCGTTTAATAATGCGCAGACAATAACAGATAAGAAAAAAATAGTTGAAGATGTAAAAGCAGAGTGGGATAAGTTTAGATACAAGGCTAAAAATAAATTAGAGGAAGGATAATATGAAATTATTAGTACTTTTACTAATTGGAACGCTACTATTTACAGGCTGCTTCCATGATAAAAAAGTAGAAGAAAAACCAAAAGAAGAGGTTAAGCCACCAGAACCTCCACCATCAGTGCAGCCTCCTCCGCCAGTTGAAATAAAAGAAGAACCAAAGGTTGAGCCAACTGCAGAAGTGGATGAAGATCTATTTAGTGATGATTTAGGTAAAGCATTAGAAGATTTAGATGAGATTAATACGTTGAATTTATCCAAAGAAATAATTCAATAGATTATTTACTCTTTATTAGTTCAACCAATGCATCACATACACTTTTAGCATATCCTTCCTGTGTGCGAATTGCTGCTGCCTTTGTATGGCCTCCGCCGCTTTCTATGAAATCCTTCATACTAACCTTTAGTTCGCTGATTAGTTGCTCAGCAGAATAACCAGCATCTGCTGCTAACTGATTCAATCTGATGACAATCGTCTTTTTTCCATACCCAAGTATTATTATTGGTCTTTCATTACCTAATGTTTCGGATATCATTGTTACTATCTTTCCACGGCTTGGAAATTCTTGTTCTTTAATTATATTATCAAGTTCAACAACATATAATGCTAACTCGCCAGCATTATGTTTTTTCATTAGTTTTATTGCTGTTTCATAAATATTCTTCATTTTGTCTTTTGCCTGCTGGAGAACTGATTTGAAAAGATCATTATTTTCAATGGCATTTCTGTAAAAATCAAGATTATTCCCATAGCCAGAGTATATAGCCAGAAAGTCTAATACAAGTGCTTTATCCTTGTCAATTTCATCTATTTCTATAATCTTACTTTTGTCACCAGCACAGCTGATTTTTGCTAAATAGTCTATACCTTCTATCCCTGCAGCTCTTGCTATTTCACATGCTAGATACCCCGCAGGGTATTGCGAACTTGCAGGATCATCATGAACTTGCCATGGGCTTAATAAAATTCCAAGGCCAGTAACTTCGTCTACTGGAGGATGATGATCTATTATAATTATTTCTACCCCTGCAGAATGCAATAGTTTTAGTGCTTCAATGCTTTCCTGACTTGCGCCAAAATCAACAAATACTGCCAATGGAGCGTATTGATAATTAAGATTGTTTAAATCACGTATTGCATCTCTAGTATTGTATATTGCCGCATTCTGTTGTTCTGCCTTGCATCGCAAAAACTTGGTAATTGCAAATGCAGCGCTTATCCCATCTGCGTCGCTATGAAATCGCAATAAAATGGATCTATTTAGTTTTTGTGCTAATAACAAATATTTTGCCATTTCCATAAATTCTGGTTTTAGTGCCTGCGTAACTTCGTCATTGACTAGTAATTCAATATCATTAACCTTAATATTTTCAAGCATTTTTTTCTTTATTTCATCTGATCTTTGCTTTGCTTCAGCAATTGGTAAAATAGTAATTGACTGTGTGTTAATCACATCGCCTTCTACTATGCCAACTATCTTTACAACATCTCCTAATGATAACCGTTCGCTAGTTGCAATGTTATAGCTTAAGCTACCATCATTTATTTCGTATGCAGATCGCATTATTCTTGT
>JAGVWJ010000042.1 GCA_018304385.1 Microcaldota archaeon | reverse complement strand
TTTGATATTCCTATTTGATTTCATGCTTTCATTTATGGCTAATGCAGGTGAAGCAAGCCCGCTTTCGCAAGGAATCATTGGCATGCAATCAATAATAACATACGGCACAGCAAATGCTAGCATTGTTTCAAGTTTGTTTTATTATGTATTGGTGCTTAATGCAATTGCAATAATAGTAATTAGAATGAGGATGCGAGGTTAACGCTCGATTGCAGAAGTAATAGAAAATGTACTTCCTTCAACTGCCACCCCAACATCGTGAAGTCTAAGCTTGTGATATTTTTCTAGCTCTGCTGCAATCTCTTTTAGATTTATCCTACCTGAATTACCTCTCAGTAGTTTAATAAACGCCCTAGTTAAATAACCTTGAACATAGTATCCATCTGATAGCATAGTACTAACTGGGCCCTCATAAAGATGTCCTTTTGGAGATTCGCCAGATATTACTAATGTGTTTGAAGATCTACCATCTAAAAATACTGAAGAATGGCAGGAATCTAAAAGAACAAGTTTTTTACCGCGAATGTTAACGAGTCTTGAATATAGATCTTTTGGTGTAAGAGTGCCATCAAAAACTGAAAGACCAGTAATACCACCGTGACCTGCATAATAAAATACAAACGATGATTCATTAGTCGCAATCAAAGCAAAGGACTCGAGCATATTTAAAATAGCCTCTCTGGTTGCCTTGTCTCTAGACAAAGTTGATACGTTTCCTGGAAAATTTTTCCTGTCACTTAAAACGTCTTGCATGCTATCAATGTCATTCTCTATGCCCCTTAGAGGCGGAAAACCTGGGTTACCAACTAATAATGCGAAGTTCTCGATTTCTCCCTCGTGTGGAGAGAATACTAATGGAGTATGCGCAATTTTTATTATGTCACCTGATCTCAACGTTCTCTCGCCACCTCTAGGTAGTGACTCGCCATTAACCCTGGTTCCATTAAGGCTATTAAGATCATGCAAAACCCATTGTTCATCTTCACGTACTAACAATGCATGATTTCTGGATATATGGCCGTCATTTTCTACTAGGACTGCGATCTGTGCCTTTTTAAAAACAGGTGGTAACTCTCTTGGGCTTCTATGCTCTGGAAATGGAACCCTACCTAAATGCGTATTTTTGTCTAGAATTATTCTTCTCTTCGAACCACTAAGATCGCGAAAAACAAGCGATGCCTGACCATTTGTTTTAGCAACCTGTAAGCTCATATGGTTGTTATTTATAATAGATTTTATAAACCTACCTACTTACACCAAAAACCACAACATTTATATATACCTTTTTGTATATATTATAACATGGAACCAGCTATAGTTATCGCTAGAAAAAGCAAAGTGGACAGTCGTGCACCTACGTGCAATCTTAAACGACCAGCTGTAGCTAACAAAGATCCTTTAGAAGAAACAGTTATAGGCGACAGATACTTTATCCTGCGAAAAATAGGCGAGGGTGGCTGTGGAACAGTTTATCACGCCATAGATAAAGAAACAGGAAAAGATGTTGCAATAAAAACAATGTTACCCCAGTTAGCTGAAAGAGAGGATTACGTAGTTAAATTTATGACGGAAGCAGCATTAGGAAGATGGGTCACACATCCAAACATTGCAAGAGTTATTGATCTGTCGCTTCAGGCAAGCCCAATGTTCTTTGTCATGGAGTATTTAGATGGAGAAACACTTGGGAATTTTATAAGAAGAAATGGCCCATTAACTTGGCAGCGCGCTAGAGATATACTAATTCCTGTTTGTGGGGCACTTGCAGCAGTACATGACGATGGTTATATTCATAGGGATGTGAAACCAGATAACATATTTATTTTGGTAGATGGGACTGTAAAATTACTGGACCTAGGTCTTGTTATGCATATGCAAGACGTAGCGATTAACGAAGGTGTTTGTTGGGGGACCCCAGAATACATGGCTCCTGAACATATAGCTGGTGGAGAAATAGATTATAGAGCTGACGTATATGGTTTAGGTGCTACTACTTACGAAATGTTAACAGGTAAACTACCATTTGATGGTAAGGTAATTGATCGTATATTTAGAGACCATATATACGAAACGCCAGATCCGCCAAGTTTTAGAAAAAAAGATTTACCTCAAGAAGCGGATTTAGTAGTTCTTAGAGCGCTTGCAAAAGACCCAGATCATAGATTCCAAAGCGTTCATGAATTTGAACAGGCGTTGCAAGCAGCTTAATAATTTAACCAATAAAATAATTCATGCTTAATCCCTGTCGCTTATGCGATGCAAAATGCTGTAAAGACCATGTCATCACTGTAACAAGCTTTGACGTTTTGCGCATCATAGGAAAAACAGGCAAGAAACCAAGCGAGTTTACTGAATTGCGAACAGCGAATCTTCTTAATTCAGATAACGATACAATAATCGAATGCTATAAAAACAAACTACGCTATGAATATGTTCTTGCCCTCAAATCACATCCGTGCTATTTTTTAAAAGATAATTTATGCACCATTCACGAATTTGCACCGCTAGGATGCAGGGTCTATCCACATAATGATAGAGGTAGAGTCGGCGCGAGAGCGCTTTGTCCAACTATAGCAAAACTTCTATTTATGATAAAGAAACCAGATATAATGGTTGGAGAATACTTGAGATATTTTAATGAATATAAACGCATAGTAGCAAAATGGAATAAAAAACACGGTACGAAAGAGGATTGTTTGGAATTTTTGTTAGAAGAAAGTAAGACTAGCGATATTTAATTGCCTAGCCAGTGTCTTTTGTTACCTTGAATCCAAAGGACTCAATTAAGCAGATAAGCGGTTCTGTACCGCCATAGGGATGTGCTAAGGGGTCAAATTCTAAACGCGCCATCCTGCTATCGAACAGGAGTTCACAGGACAGGAGGTTATATTCTGAATTGTCTATGCAGAATAACATGGAAGCAAAGTGCCATTTGTCTCCCCTCATCTTACTAGATAATTCGCTTAATTCTCGACCGCTCATTTTTGATTTCTCTGCTTCCTTAAGTTTTTTTAATTGATCTTCAGTAGGAAACCAGAAATATTCGAGTGCTTCTTTATCGAAAAACTTCAGCCAGTAATTTTCATCTTCTAAACTAGGAAAATCATTTTGTTTAGCTTTTTGTAATTCATAGAATACCTTTTGCAGCATTTTGAATCTATCTTTATCATTAACAAAAAATTCCAGGTAAAACGCACTAGACATAATTTTATATGAGTTGATAATAATTTAAAACGCTGTTTTTAGGGGCATTTAAAAGTTTGTCTTGTTTAAGAGAAAATATGAAGTTATTTATTTTGCTGGTCTTCATTTCCTTATTTTTAAGCGGTTGTCTAGGTAATGATAAATCTCTTTGTCCGTCCAAGCCAGGATATGTGAAGTGTGGGTATTGTGCAGAAGACGCTGCATTTAGTGATAACCCTAATATTGGACAGTGCACGTACTGCCCCACAGGAACGCAATGTAGTGGTGATCCTTGTGAAGGAATAAAGTGTGTAAAATCTGGCAGCGGAAATAATTACGATAATGACAATAATAATGGCTACAGTCCCCCTAGCCAAAAACAATACTACGCAAGCTGCAGTGGTTGTGAAGGAGGTTATCGTACATATTCTTACCGTGGGTACAGTTATGAAACATGCAATGCGTACTACCAAGTATGTGTTGAGGCATCATGTGAAAAGATTCTGGACAACTGTAGATAATTACTACTATGCTAAGTTATTAGTATAGAGGAACTAACAGACCAACCTTGTTCCGTACCTAAGGGAGTAATATTAACCTTCAATTTTTTCCCATCCAGAGAATGCGACATTAGTTTAACTGGCGCTTCCAAGTCATTCCAATCTTCTGGCGTGTGGTCAAGATAAAAACTTCCACTCAAAATAATTAATCTAGCTTTCTGTTTATCTGAATCATGATTTTTTGCATTATCAATAATTAATTGCCAGTCCTTATTTATAATACCTTTAAGAAACCCCCATCTATCATTCAGTCTATTTTTTAATTCTGAAAGCTTATCCTCGCTTGTACCTGGTTCCAAGGAGCTATAAAATAAATTCTTTCTTGCAACATAGTAAAAATACAAAGCACGGCCAATAGATATGAGTTTGTCCATTTTATCCACTTTTCTTAAGCTCTAACCATCGCTGACCTAAAACTTTTTTTGCTTTGAGCAGCTCTGGCATTTCAGTATCTGGATTTAGCGCAAGTTTGCCAATATGCTGGCGCGCAAGCTGGTATAGGTCGAATGCATGCAATTGTTTGTTTTTTTGTGCGAGTGCCATGATGGTTCTTATCAAAGAATATTTTTAATTAGATAGTTGATTTAAAAAATTAGAACACGTAATAAAATACATGTATAATAAAATTATTCTTATAGTAGTTGCCTTGATTTTAGCAGGATGCTCGCAACAAGAAAATGAAACGACTCCTGTTTATGAAAATAAAATTGAGGAGAAAAATAATATAGAAAAAACGGCAAATACGATATACACACCTAATTATACCGTTCAAAATATAACAGTGCAAACCCCTCCACTGAATGCCTCGATCAAAACCAGAGACCAAGAAAATGTTACTTTACCTGGATGTAATTGCAATAGCACACAATATTGTAATTATAATAAAACGTGCAAGGCGATACTTTCTTATCTCCAAGATCAGCCGCAGCAGAAAAACCACGCGTTAGATATAGTAATTTTTATAGATCCAGCAGCTAATTATAGTGACTTAACAGATCAAAGAGCGTTTGAAGTACTTGAGATAACAAAGAAACTATTCTACAATAAAACTGGAGTAACAATAGTAGTAAGGGAACAGATAGAACGCAAAGCTCTAGGCAATTTAATACTAAACAATGCGCCAGAAGTAATAGTTGTTTTCTCTAAACAAGAGACAGCAGGGACATCTGGTGGCTTCTCTTTCACTTCAGAACAAAAGCACAATCCAACATATTGCAATGAATTCGAATTAGTTACCAAAACACAAGACAATGTAGGAATAGCAGTTGTAAACTGGCATCATTGGTACGCTAGATGTGGCTATGAAAGACAAGGAGAAAATTTAGTAAGAACAAGCCAAATCCCAAATACAGGAGAATGCTCTAATAATAAAAATGATACTTGTATGCTGAGGCAAGATGGAAAATACTACCAATGTGCGTCTACAGTGGATAATTTATACTCAAATCTTGATTACTCTACAGCCTCAACAATAATACATGAGATAACTCACACGCTTGATAGAGATTCTTACGGACATTTTGGACAAATACCAGGATGCGAAGAAGAACGTAATAGGTATGCAAACCAAAACGATTTTATAAGAGCAAGTGAAGAGAACTTTAACATGTGCCCAAAGACATTTGATTTAATACAAACTAGATTCAACGGATGCTAGTTATTCGATACTCAGACCGCACGCTAGGCTCGCACAGCTTAGTCTGATACACGCTAAAATCTCCAAGACACGGTGCGTTACGCGGAAACAAGGGCCGCCTTACTTCAATCAATTAGAATTTTAAAAACCGCGATTTAAATAATCTAAGCTACGTATATGGCTGCTGATTTAAATGAACATCGAGAGTTTAACCATTGAAAATTATGCTTCATTCAAGGAGAAATTTGCTGCTGCAACAGGAAGATTTGGATCAGGATAGATATGGCTTGTCCTAAACCATGGAAAGCTTGAGATCATGAGCACTGCAAACCAGGGCATACCATTAAGCGAAGGAAAACCCCTCTTCTTGGATTAGATGTGTGGGAACATGCATACTATCTTAAATATCAAAACAGAAGACCTGAATAGGTTACTGCGTTTTTCAATATAATAAAATGGGAGCAGGTAAATAGAAATTATGAGGGTGCTTCAAAATGATTGGACATATTGAATTCAAAAAAATAATGGAAATCAAAAATGGGACTATCTTAAGCGCTGATTTAAACGAAAAAAATGAAGTTCTGATTCTCTACAAAGCCAGAGATGACGGAACATTGAAAGTATTAATCAAAGGGAAAGACTTGGTAGTTCCGAAAAATTTTAATGCAACACACATAAGATGGTGTGGTAAAAACCTTATGCTTGTATCAGGCAGACTAAAAAAAGATGAGGAATACAATGCATTGGTTATTGATGCTCATGGAAACACGATTGAATCATTTGAATTAGGCGACGCAATACAAAACATAGATCAAGATTCAAAAGATAATATTTGGGTTGGATATTTTGATGAAGGAATTTTTGGGGAGACAATAGGCAAGGAAGGTTTGGTTTGTTTTTCAAAAAACCATCAAATACTTTTTAGATATCACACAGACCATCCAAACTTACCTTCTATTGATGATTGTTATGCAATTGCTGTAGATAAAAAGAGAAGTTGTGTGTGGGTGTGTGCATATAGCAGCTGGAACCTGATAAAATTGGATTTTTCAGGAAAAGTAATTGAAAACTCAGGAGCCGTACCAGAGGAAATAATTGGAGCTAGTGCATTAGCAGTTGGGGAGAATAACTTGGTTTATTTGTTTAGTCCTTACAAGCATCGCCAATCTCTCATAGAGTATGATAAAAAAAATAAAAAATTCAATGTGTTACGACTAAAATGCGGGCCAGAAACAAAAGAGCTTTTTGGTTTTGGGCGTGGGAACAAATTGATACTATGCAGTCCAAATAGTGTTTGGATTCGAGACTTTTGATTTTGCTTGTTGAGGATTAGGAATTACAATAACAAAAATGATCATGATTACGTGTACCTATTTTGTTTGCTCGATTTTCTAGGCAATTGTATTTTGCAATTCCCGAATTGTAATTAAAGACTTGGAAATGACCTGTCTGTGTTCCACTGGTCAAAGCACATGTATCAGGCTAATGAATTTTACTCAGACCGCACGTCAATCGTCATCGCATTATCCGTGGCCGAAGCTTAGGGACTAGCTAGGAGATCACCTTTGTCATCATCGTAAATAAACATCGCTAAGGGCGTTTAAAAATCTAGGGGGCAATCTTTAGAATTTCAGAAGCATCAGGTCTGTTTATTACAAAATCAGCAACGTTGACTACAGATTTGTGCTTTGGCATAAAGGCTATAGCTATGCCAGCTTTTTCCAACATACATGTATCAGCCACATTGTCCCCGATAGCGACAAAATCTTTTAGAGGAATTGATAATTTTTGTGAAAGTTTTGCCAGAGCATTTAATTTACAAACATTGTGCCTTGCACAGCCATTTTTAGTTTTAACATACCAGAAGGGTATCCTTACCTCTCCCGTGGCAACCCCATTTTTTATTTCAAGCTTGTTAGCTATGGAAAAATCAGCCCCTACTTTATTTTTAACTATATCAGAAACACAACTATAGCTGTCTGTAACGATGCAAATAACATAGCCTTTCTGTTTCAGTGTTTTTATTGTCTCTTTAATGTTCTTTGTAAAACTTAGTTTTTTTGTTATTTTGTTTATAACAGATAAACTTGCCCCTTTAAGAAGTTGGGCGATGTTTTTTGTTCTTAGGTAATTATCGTCTGTATTTGAAACCGATGATAATTCTTCTTCGATCTCTAATTCCTTAGATATGCTAAAAATAAATCTATCTTTAAGTATTACCCCGTCCATATCAAAAAGAACTATTTTTTTGGTTTCGTTAATTAAGTTCTGTATAGTATCTTCAAACTCTTCTTCAACCATTTCTGTTTCTTTTAAATCCTGTAAACTAACACGTGCGGAAGAGCGGGCCCTTTTCAAAATTGCCTTTGCCACCTGTGAAGCCATTCCTTTTAGTTTATACCATGGTTTCATTTTATGATCTATTTTTCCAATATCTACCTGCTTAATTTTTGCACCGTTCAGAAAGATATCGATTAGCAAACCGATATCAACACCATAGTCATTTTCAAATTTTAGTTTTTTTAGGAGTCTCTTTCTTACTGCAATCATACCTGATAGGGGCTGCTCAATAAAGGATAATTCTGGAAAAGATAGTGCCAGCAAAGGCTTTGCAACTAGCTCGGTTATTCTTCCTGCCTTTCTTCCGAATTTTGATTTAACAAAATCTGCCTTGCCTTTCAATATTGGCTCTGTGAGCACATCAACAACATTTTCTGTTAGTGTTCTAAGATCGCCATCGAGATAAACGATTATGTCTCCTTTGGCCACTCTTAAGCCATCACGCATTGAAGCCCCTTTTCCTAATTGCGCGCTATATATAGCTTTTGCTCCGCTCTCCTTAGCAATTTTTACTGTATTATCAGAGGAGTAATCATCTACAACAATAACCTCTCGCACATTTTTATTTCTACTGGCGATATTAATTACGTTAGAAATGGTTTTTTCTTCATTCAAAACTGGAATAATAACCGAAACGGAGTGCATGTT
>JAGVWJ010000006.1 GCA_018304385.1 Microcaldota archaeon | reverse complement strand
AATTGCACAATAAATGGAAAAGTAATAATGGAAAAAGGAGCGAAAATATTTGACAGTTTTATAGAAGGAACTAGCTATATAAGCGAGGGAAGCGAGATTGGACCAAATGCCTGCTTGCGTGGATTTAATAGTATTGGAAAGCATTGTGAGATAGGGGATTCCACTACAATAAAGAATAGTATTTTGTTTGATAATGTTAAGGCAAAGCACCTTATTTATATTGGAGATAGTGTGATTGGTGATAATGTTAATTTTGGTGCGGGTACGCAGATTGCTAATTTTAGATTTGATGAAAGTAATGTGAATGTACTTACAGAGCGCGGATGGGTAAATTCTGGAAGAAAAAAATTAGGCTGTGTGATTGGAGATAATGTAAAATTCGGCGTGCTTTCTTGTGTAATGCCTGGAAAGCTTATTGGCGAGAACTGTTGGATAGGCAGTGGTGCAGTAGTTGGACAAAACGTAGATCCAAATACGCATGTGTTTATTAAACAGGAACTAATTTTTGCTAAGGAAAAGAAAGAAGAATAAATGAAATGTAGTTTTTGGAATAATAAGTTAGCAAAACTGACAGACGTCAACACGCAATCAAAGTATGGCATCTCGTCAGCGCGAACGTACTGCTTCTCATTGAGAATAGCTACGAGACCGCCAAAACCACAGATAATGAAAACACTGTGAGAAAGAAGGCCAATATAAACGCCATCTATTCGCCGGAAATTTCTCGCTTCATTTGATTCTTCTACTGGCTCACCTTGTGGGACTTTTGTTTGTTGATGGGGGGAGTACCATTTATCAGATTCCTTAGGGAAATTTTCTATTAGAGTTATGTTCGCTCCTTCTACTAGTTTACTAGGTTTTTTTGAAATTTCTACTATTTCGAAATCAGGATGTTCAATTGCTAAGGCACAGTTTCTTAATCCCTGGAATTGTTTTGGTATTTTGAAGGAAAAGGAAGATTTTACGTTCTTCTGGTATTCAAATGTAAAAGTAACTTGCTTTCCAAATTTTTTGTCTGGTGCTTCATAAATAACTAGAGTACCTGTCCATGTCGGCCCTTTATAGAGTTTTTTTAACAATTCAGTATCTGTTATACCCCCCATAATTCTATCAAGAATGTCATTTGGAACTATTAGCTTATTTTCTCTTTGTGCTAAGGCTAGTGCTTCAAACAAATCTAATTCCTGCGGAACGAATTCGACTACTTGTAAAAGCTGCTCAACAGTCATACTTCGTAGCATTTCCCTAGTTCGTCTTACCGCCTCCTGCCTATTGCCTACAACCTCTTGCTTTCTCATTTCATGCGTTGGTTCTTGCTTGTATCTTCTGAATGGATCTTCTGCACGTAAAGCGTGGGCCCCTCCTAATCTCCTTCTCATTTCACACCCTCGATTAATCTATTATATCCATCTTCGCTAAGCGGCAGATTGCACGCTGCTAGAAACGTTAGGCCATTTCCATAAAATGCAGGATGCCAGAATACCGTATCTTTAAATGATTGAAAATCTGTTGGAGCAGAAATGGATACAATACCGTTTTCTGTTACAACAACTGAACTAGATAGTATTGCTCTCATCTGATCTTTATTGGTAGTGACCAATTGTTCGATTTCAAATCCAGCAAATGTTAATAGTGCTTTGTAATTACCATTAGTTAGCGTTCCATCGCCAAATGCATTTAAAACCGCTTTTCCACTAACAAGCTCTCCGTTAATATCAGTAAATATAGTATTTAAGAAACCAGTTAAACCCACAAGAGAATATCTTTTTGGATTATTCATATAAGGTACTGAAATTCCGCCTCTATCAGTCCTTCTGTTTAACAATAGCTGGACACAACCTTCTTTTGTTTGCAATTGAAATCTTAGTCCTTCAGATATAACTGCCTTCTTATGTATCATCTCTGTCTCATACCGAGTAAGTGTTTTAGGAACACCAATCTTAGCCTTAAAAGACGTCCATGTTCCATCACGTTCATGTTTATAACGTCTTAAAAATTCCTTGCCGGTTCCCTTAAACAAAGGATGATCTAACTGTGCACGCTCAAACTTATCCTCGTACATGGCAGTCATGCTTGCTAAAACGTGGCCACGGTTTAGCTTGTTTCCTTTTATTTCAGCACTACTAAGTATATCCAATACTAGTACTGAATTCCATGGATCAAAAGGGGACACACCTCCTGGCCATGAATAATCAGGCTGCTTTTTTGGTTTGGGATATTTTTCAGGGTGCATTTCTCTTATTTTTCTTAGAGTAGCAGCTAAAGATTTGTCTGTTATTTTCCTCATACGAAGTGATTCCATAAGTTCTACTATTTCATCCTCTGTATGCTTTGCCTCAAATTCAACTGCAGCCTTTCTTAGGCCAAACTCAACTGCCTCTTCAACAATAGGCTGGAGGCCTACTGCATGAGGAGAAGGTAATACCTTTCTCCCAATTGCTGCTGATTGTCTTGCCCTCATCATTTCTAGATCCTGCGATCTAACCTTTTCTGCTGCAACAACCTCGTGATCGAATAAACGATCAAGGGAAATTACCTGGCCTTCGTAGCTGTCTTTTTTTATTGCTTCTACTGTACAATCGCGCACGCTATCAAATCTTTTGGATTGGTTAAATGCTAGGGTTCCTTTTAATGAGCTCAAAGATCTCTTTAGTTCGCTAAAATCTTGAGATAGTGCATTCACTAGATGTATACCCTCATCGCTTAGATTGCCACGATCAATTTGTTTTTGCAGGCCTTCTAATTCTCCTTTTATATGATGCATTGCATTGCGAATCCATCTCTCCAGTTCATCATATCCAAGTATTTTATTCTCCAGTGCATTTTGTGCAAATCTTAATACGCATAGTTCAGCAAAAATCTCGCTAACCTCTTCTTCAAATGCATTTGCAATAGTCTGCATACCAAGTAACTGCCTTGTAGCATCAATAGTAAAATAACGGGAGAATGGCCTGGGAAAAACCTGCTCAGCGTAGCCATGCCCATCTTCATGAACTAACGATATCGCCACATCTATTGGATCAGTATTGCGCGCAATTAGCAGTATGGCGCCGCTTTTTGTTCTTGCTGCAGCATACTGCGCTGTTTCAGTTGTAGTCATAAAACGTGTGGCAAATTCCTGAGGCACAATGTATATATCTTCTGTAAAAGGCAATACACTTGATGCATTATTCACATTATATGTTGAACATAGTACATGAAATGATCTGGAAAGCAGTGCTGCCTGTTCTTCTATAGGCACTTCCTGACATGCTGCTACTGATGTTTCAATATAAAAATTTGCATTTGAAGCACGCAAGCGCATTATTGCCTCTCTAGGAATATGTCTGGCATTATCAACCATGTGAAGAATAGGTGGACTACGAAGCTCATCCAAGCTAATTGTCTTTATGCCTATTCCATCTTGCTCTATGAAAACCTCGTCATCAGCAACCCTAAGCACAAGCATTGCATTTGGTGGAAGGCCAGGAACACGTAATTTGGCTTCTATTGATGCGCCTGCTTTTGTATCAAGCAGATGTATATGACCATTGTGGTCTGTTCTAACATTAAAAACACCAATAAGTTTATTTGCATAGAGCAGTGCTGCAGGGGTTGCTATTGTACAGATAGCTGGCAGATCCCTCATTACCCTTAATACCCGCCCATCCAATGTACTTACATAGCATTGATTCTCAATAACAGATACAAAGATTGGAATATCATATCTTTGTAAACCATCAATAATGTAAGGAGAATCTGGTTGAAGGATAAATGAGGCATGTTGTATTAGACCAAAGCAACCACTCTCATCAATTTTTAATTTCAAGAGTTCTTCTATGTCAATTGACCCATTCATGACTTCCATGACAGAAAATAGCTCTGTCATCATAATAATTCTGTCAAGAAGGTTTTCTAAACTTATTTTTGAGTATGCAAAAGATAATTTGGTAACATAATTATAAGCTGATTGGATAACGGAATCTTCAGCATATTTAAGAACATCCCTCCATTTTTCCATACCTGGCTCATTTTCAACCAGGGATTTTGCAACTGACAATTGATAATAAAATTCTTCTATGGCCCTTCTTATTAGTTCGCTCTGTTCCTGACCAAATTCAGCCTTTACCCTAGCACATAATGCCTCTTTCCAGGTTGATAGAACAACTGCACGTTCAATCTGCCCCCTAACTTGAAGATAAAAATATGGCGGTACGTCCTTTAGCTTTAGATCTCCTGATAAAACAGCAGCTGCCATTGGGTCTGCAACTCCACTTAATTTAACTATTGCACTTGCAGGCACATGAACTGGTAGGATTGCCCTAACTTCAGAAGGCAAGGTTCGAACTGCTAATGCCTTTGATTCCTTTGGCCCCTCTAACGCATCAAAAAGTCTTCTTGATTCTCTTGAATCGCTAACGCCAGCAACCTCTCTTAATTTTCTTAAACGATACACAAGATAACCAGTTGGATCTAACTTAGCTGCTAGAAACTGCTCAAATTCCTGTCTATCAAATGCACATTGCCGAATTGCGGTTGCTGCATTTCTAACAAGCTCATTAATTTCAGATGTAGTAACACGTGAACATATTCCATCAAAAACATAGTTCAGCACTTCATAATCATGGCCGCATTGCTCTATTGCAACGACCAACAGCTCGTTCCATTGTTTTTCATATCCTTTTCCAACCCTTGCTTCAAATAAATTTTTTGCATTAAACAATATTTTTGCGATATTTGAGATATATGCTGATGGATCAGGCTCTTTTTCCCATCTCTTTGCTACCTTTTCAAGTGCTTGTAAAAATGTCTTGTCAAAGTTTGAAATATTTAATGCAGTTGATATTGCTATCCGCAATCTATCAACTAAGCTAGCAGACCTAAGAACAATTTGCGTGGGTTGACCTGAATGAAGTGCTCGCGCCATGAATTTATTTTATTCAGAAATATTTATAAATACGCGTTTTACCATAAATAAACAAATAAGTATTTATGTGCTGCTAAACAATTTAAACCTTGCTCTCGAATGCAAATCATGTATGTAATAGTCGGAATAGATGCAGGTATAAACGTCGGTTATGCAGTACTTGATCTAAATGGCGCGCTAGTTGCTGCTGGTGTAGAAAAAGAAGCAAATGATGAAACAATTGTAAGAATAGTAGCAAAAATAGGCATACCTAGTTTAGTTGCGAGCGATGTTTCTCCTGCACCAAGTTTTGTTTCTAAGGTAGCTGCAAGATTTAATGTGCGCGTATTCACACCAAACAAAAGCATGACTGCAGATGAAAAGAGATTGATTGGTAGTAATATAATTGATCCGCATATTAGAGATGCGTATGCAGCTGCTGTGAAAGCGTATAGAAATTATGCGAATCGCCTTAGGCAGGTTGATAAGCTCGGTACTTTAGAGGATAAAAATAAGTTGAAGCATCTGATTATACAAGGGCAGGCGCTAGCTAAAATATTAAAGCCAGAGCACAAACCTAAGCTGCCACATATAGAAAGGCGCAGTGTTAAGAAAAAAAGTACGAAGAAGCGGAAATAAAAGTATTTCTAGTTATAATGTAAATTAGGCAGGGGTAACGAAGTGGTCAAAGGCTTTTTGTATTAGGTTCGACTAATGGCAAAAACCCTGGAAAAAGCCATCTGGTATTTCCAGACACCGACCAAACGTGCCGGATTCAGGGTTCGGTCCCTTAGTGGGTTCAAGAGTTCAATTGAAGCCTTTTCTCTATTGTTTTGTAAAGAAAAGGCTTCAATGAGCAAATCTCTTCCCCTGCATCTCACTTTTCTTAGAATCACTACTTTTCTTCGATGTGAGCACCGATTGAAATTGACCTGAATGCACCTTGGCAGCCCTCAGGTCTGATCTGAGGTTACCATCAAGTTGAATAGTTATGATTGAAACTCCAATCATACGGTTTGATTTCAAACCACGTGGTTTGTTTACAAACCATTATAAATAATGCAGTATACAATGAATTCATGTTAGAACCCAAATTCAAGCTTTTGACAGCTTTCCTGCACGAACCGTCAAAAGAATTTTACGGACGTCAGATCGAGAGAATCGTCGGAACGACCCACGAAAGAACCACAGTGTATCTAAAATCGTTAGTCAGCACGAAGATGCTGCTAAGGGAAAAGAAAGGCAATCAGGTGTTTTACCATCTGAACAAACGCAATGAGCTCGTTCAGAAGGTCATGGCTTTCGCGGAATTGGAGAAGAAAAGGGAATTCATCAAAAAGAATGATTACGGATACATTGCTCATGCTGTAGTATCTGAAGCGACTAAAGAGTTCCACACCGCTATTTATTTCGTCCTGCTTTTTGGTTCCGTGGCACGCAGTCAGCAGAGGGAATCCAGTGACCTAGATCTTTTTTTCGTGCTTGTTGAAAATGGGAAAACTAAAGATGGCATAGAGAAGATCGTGAAGAAGCATGAGATGATTACAGGAAAGAAGATATCTTACCATCCCATAATCCTAAAAGAACTGGAAAAGGAGTGGAAGAAAAAGACGATCTACAAGAACATGTGGGGTGAGAGGATCGTCTTCTTCGGTGAAGATAATTTCTGGAATTTTATAATGAAAATGGGTGAACCACATGATGGATAGACTTGACAGATGCTTTATAGGTACCCCAGAGTCACCACCTAGGTTGATAAAGAAAAAACCCAATTTGGATGCAGCAGATGAACATATTGAAAAGGCGGACACAAATATAGCCGCAATGGAACTTATGTTCAGCAACAAATTTTTTGACTGGACTATAGTCACAGCGTATTATTCCATGTATCATGCCACATTGGCCGCACTATGGCTTATAGGTCTTGAGGCGAAATCACACGAATGCGCAGTGCTGGCTTTTGAAAGATTTTATGCAAAGAAAGGTAAGGTCGACAACAAATATCTCGAATATCTCCAGCGTGCCAAAGAGCTTAGCGAAAGATATGCAGAAACACTTGATAAAGTACGGACTTGGAGAGTTCAAGCCTCGTATGGTATTGGCGAGATAAACTCGGTTGATGCCAGTTTTGCAAGAACCCAGGCCAAGGAATTTCTAGCTGCAATCAAACGCATCGTACTTGAGGCTAAGGGGTTAGGATGAAAGGTGAAACGATGAAAGATTACAACGAATTCGCAGAAATTTATGATCATGTCTATATTGGCACTAAAGGAGATTTGAAGTTCTATCTAATGCAAGCAAAGAAAGCTAGGGGCAATGTGTTGGAAATTGCTTGTGGAACAGGAAGAATTCTTCTTCCATTACTTAAAAATGGCATAAATATCGAAGGAATAGACCTCTCTGCAAAAATGCTTGACGTACTGCGTAAAAAAGCAAAGACCATGGGTCTTGAACCCAACGTATGGAAAGCAAACATGCAAAATTTTAATGCAAACAAGAAATACGACCTGGTTATCGTTCCTTATAGGGCATTCAATCATGTTGAATCAAGCGAAGATCAGATTAAAACCTTGAAGAACTTCAAGAAACATTTAAAGAAGGGAGGAAAATTGATAATAAATTTCTTTTATCCGAGTTTTACCATCATGGCAAAAAGAAATGGAGTAAAAACAAAAAGAGATACTGTATTGATAAAAGGAGTAAAATATTTTCGTCAAGAACAGATATACTACGAACCAATGAAACAACTAATCCGTGCGACCTCATTTCTAACTGATGCCAAAGGCCATACTTGCAAAGTACTGCCAATGCATCTTTGTTACATCTACAAAAAAGAGTTCGAATTACTTCTTAGAGCAGCCGGTTTCAAGACTTGGAATGTTTACGGTGGATTCAACGGAGAAAGTCTTAAAGACGAAAAACAAGAGATGGTTTGGATAATACGAAAATAGAGCAACCTTTATAGATCTCAGTACTCAGAAAGCACCTCGACAGCAAGGGCAAAACCTTGAGAGCGTCCTCAGGTCTGGTCTGAGGTTTCTTCCCTTGCATAAGATTTATAAAAATATATGTACATATAAATAGCTATAGGTGCGTATATATGTCACAATTCACAACTGTTAGAATAGATGTTGAGGTACTTGAAGACCTTAACAAACTCAAAAAACATCCAAGGGAAAGCTATAACGAGGTTATATCTGAACTTGTAGATCTTGCTAAGCATTCTGAGTCGTACCAAGACAGGTTTTTGAGTCAAATCCAAAAAGCAAAGATGAAGGAACTCTGGGATAATACGGAAGATGAGGCTTGGGAACGTGTTTAAATCAGGAGACGTGGTTCTTGCAGAAGTTCAATTCACAGATACACCTGGAACAAAAACAAGGCCATGTGTCGTTTTATTTGAAGAACTTGGTAATATTATTGTTGCTGGCATAACCAGTAATATAGAAATGAAAGGTATTCCCTTGACTAAAAAGGAGGGTGCAATAAAAGATAGTGTAATAAAAATTAATTATATATTCACTATCTCTTCCCAAGCAATAAAAAAAGTTCTTTTCCAGCTTTCTACAGAAAAAAAGAGGATTGTTTTTACTGAGCTTATAAGAAGGCTTAATGCATTCAATCAGTAATAAAAATAGACTAAATTTTGGGCTCGTAGCTAAGCAGACGAATGGCTTAATATAGCGCCCGATTCGCATTCGGGAGGCCGGGGGTGCGATTTCCGCCTTTTAGGAAAAGGCGGCCCAAAACCCACAGTTAATTGGGTTACGCAAATCCCCTCGAGTCCATTTTACTTTAAAAACCACTAAAAAACACATATTTAAAAACCCTTTGATACACAATAGAATATACTAATTACTTAGAGGATATGATATGACTGAGGCACAGATCGCTCCCAAAGCTCAAGTGACAGGACCAAAAACCGCTAGTGGCACTAATGGTTCTAATGGCAAGGCAAAATGGTTCGGCGCTAAGTTGTGGGATGCTACAACTACTGCCATTGCGAATAGATCCCAAGCTAGCACATTAAAAGATAGACTAACAACAACTGATGAGCAATTAAAAGATGCATGGACTCAAGGTATTGCAAAGGATGCAAAAGGAAATCCACAAGTAGCCAAACTTGTTATAGACGTACTTCTTAAAGCAGGCGGTGAATATGCTACAAAGTTAATAGATCAATTTATTAAATTATATCCAACGCTCTCTCAAGCACATAGGGCAAAAATATTTGGAAAACTAGTAGATGAATTTTGCATGGTTACAAGCAAGGGTCTGTTCTCAGAACTGAAAGCAGTAAATCTTGCTAGAATAATTGAGGTAATAGGAAAAGAAAGCAAAACTACTTATGCTGAAGATGAAGGACCTTTATTTAGTGATAATGTAGATCGATTAGCAAGGCGATTAAAGGACATAGTTGAGGATGATTTTAAGGATTATCACGAGCAACCTGCAGTTCGCGCCGCATGCGCACGAATTGTTTGGGCATTTGATAATGATTTACAATTCTTAGAGCAACGATTACACGATGCACAGACAGCAGAATTCGCAGTAGAAGCAATGATAAGCACCAGCGATGGACGTGCAATGCTTGTTGCAAAAGTGCTAAATGGCGATTCAAAACTTATTGCAAATGTGATGGCTGGAATGCCTGAAGAAAAAATAAGAAATCAACTGCTAGGTTGGATATATCGCGGTGAGCATAAATTAGCGATTTATGCGTTGAATGTTATTGCAATGAGAAAGAGTTTATCAATGCAATTAAAGCTCGTAATAAAGAGTAAAATAAATGACAGAGATGTAGATGTAAAAAATGCTGCAGTTGCTGCAGCTGTAAGATGGATAGTACCTGAAGCCATACCGCACTTAAAAGAATCACTGGGAAAAACTGAGAATGTCCAGATAAAGGATGCTTGTATCAGCGCAATAGCAAGATTTGCAGTACATGGTAATGAAGATGCGAAGCAAATAATTCTAGATGTATTAAATGGAACAGACAACCAGGCAAAAAATCTCGCAATAGGGCATATTCTAGTTAATAAGCTTACATATACAATCCCAACAATGATGGCTTTGTTCGAAAATAAAAGAGGGGATAAAGCAGTAAGGGCAAATATTGAAAAGGCAGTACTTTTATTTGGTTTAGCAAGTGCCAAAGAAGCAATTGCAGTTCTACCAAGAATTGCAGAGATAAGAAAACAAGAGTTAAATGCAAGAATATTTGAATTAAAACACACTGCTATGCAAGGCAGAAACGGTGAGAGAACTGAAGCAACTGCAGAACTACAAGGATATGCTAAAAGAGGTGCGAAAGCAGCAGCAACAGCTCTTCATGAAATAGATCGAGCAAAAGAAAGAAACCAACCGTGGAAGAGACGAGGTAAACAATTTTTCTAATCTAGTACTATTAAAAATCTAATTTTCTAATATAAACATACTAATTGCAATGAGCAGTGAGCAATGTGCCGTGAGCAAAACACGTGGCTCATTGCTCAAGGCCCAAGGCTCAAGGCAGTAACTTTATGACTAATATTTATCAAGGAAATTATAAATTATTGATGATTCCACCATTACTACTAATCATATTATCGCTTTATTACATCCCACAAATAAAACTTGGCGTAGATTTCAAAGGAGGAACGCTAATTACACTTACGCTAGATGAAAACATAGACACAACTGCATTAAAAACAAACTTAGAAAGCGAAAATATAAAGGCAGATATAAAGGTTTTCGAAACTACATTTGGTTATAAAGCAGAAATAGAAATAGAACAAAGCGATATACTGCTTAAGGCAGATGAACTAAAAACAAGCTTTAATAGCAAGATTGGGCTTGTTGAAAGATTAGAGGTTAATACTACCAATAACACTGCTGCATTACCAGAATATCTGGAAAAAAGAAGGGAAATAAACGTAGTAACGAATGAACTCTTTACACTGACAAAAAATGATAAAAAAGCAGAAGAAATCTCAAATCTTAATGAACTAAGAAAAGAGATGAATAATGCATATAATAAGGTTTATTCAGATTATAGGGATCAAATAGCAAAACCAATAGAAAAAACAGTTAAATACTCTTCAATATCTGTGCAATCAGTTAGTCCAGCATTAAGTATAAGATTTATAGATAAAGCAAAAAATGTAGTAATACTATCAGCAATACTAAGCACTATATTCGTATTCTTATTCTTTAGAAAATTAATACCGGCAGCAGCAGTAATAATAGGCTCTGCGAGCGATGTAACTATTGCATTGGGTGCAATGGGTTTGTTTGGCATACCATTTACACTGCCAAGCTTTGCTGCGCTGCTAATGCTTGTTGGTTTTTCATTAGATACGGATGTACTACTTACAAAAAGAATGCTGGACAGACCAGGTAATAACAGGGAAAAGGCATGGGGTGCACTAAAAACCGGTGCTACAATGAGCATTGCTGCAATAATTGCATTCGCAGTGCTTTTCCTAATAGCAAATGCCACAAGAATAACAACATATTTTGATATATCGGCTGTTGCACTAGCTGGATTAGTGGGTGATTTGTTTGCAACATGGGGTATCAATGCAGTATTAATATTGTGGTATATGGAACGCAAGGAGCATGAGAGTAAAGTGATGGTGTAAAAGAATGGAAGAAAAGAAAATTGACAGGAGAATATTTTTAATATTCATTTTGCTAGCACTGGCAGCCATAGGCACGTTTGCATATAAACAATTTGCAGGCCTTATAATAATTCTAGCATTAATTGTATTTGGGTCGCTCGCAGTTTTGTGGAAGGATCAGAAAATGAAAATAGCTGGGTTACTCGCATTGGTTGCGCTGGCGCTAATTAACATTGGATTAAATGGAATTAAGTTTGGAATTGATTTTAACGGCGGAGTTAGAATACCTATAATACTGGAAAAATCAGTTGATCAGGAAACGATGAACATAATAGTTGATACAGTAAAAAAGCGTGTTAGTTTTCTAGGATTAACTGAAGCCCGTGTGCGTGCAATTGGCGATAATGCAATAAACGTAGAGCTTGCAAAGGCAAGTGATAAAAATATAGATGAGATTGAGGGAATTCTTTCTGAGCAAGGTGTTTTCTTTGGTATTGTAGATGGTAAAATAGTAATAAAAGGAGAAGATATTTACAGGGAGAGTATCGGTTCAACGCAGCCACCACAAGGCAGAGATTGGGCAGTTGCATTCAGCTTAACTGCAAAAGGCGGAGGAGATTTTGCAAGGCTAGTTAAGGGCAAGGCAAACTTTCCATTATATATGTTCATAGATAGGCCAGAGGATGCTGCAATATTTATATCATTAAAAGATCTTAGAAAGGATGCACCAGGAGATGCAATAGATAGTGAACTAATAAAAACTGCAACCGATACGTTGCGACTAGATGAAGGGAATATAGAATTGTATATAATCGAAAAATTGGATGAATTTGCACCGAAAACAAACAAAACAATTGCAATTATTTCTAAAAGCGAGGACGCTGCAATAAAAGATAAAATAAAGGAAAAAGGATTTGTTATAAGAGAAACAGAAGATATTTCACCAAAAATACAAGGTGGTTCATCCGGATTATCAATTGATGTATTTGGGGATCAGCAAACAAGCTCAAAACTAGCTCTAGAAGAGGTACGCAGGCTTGAAACAATATTAAAGGGTGGCGCATTACCTGTGCAAATATCACTAGGCAGCAAAACAGAAATACCCGCAACACTTGGTAATGAGGCTTTGAAGATAAGTCTTATAGGTATAACTGCTGCACTGGTTGCGATATCTATATTAATTGCATTGCGATATAGCTCGCCAAAAGTAATATTACCTATAATTGCAATAAGCATATCAGAACTAATTATACTATTATCAATATTAGGATCATTTACTGTAGATCTTGCTGCAATAGCAGGAATAATTGCTGCAATTGGCGTTGGTGTTGATGCGCAGATTGTAATAACTGATGAGATGTTAAAAAAAGCTGGCTCATTGCATGAACGCATAGAACACGCATTTGATATAATAAAAACAAATGTTGTTGTTGCAGTTGTTGCTATGCTTCCATTACTCTTTTCAGGTATAGTTGAGGTAATCAACTTCTCGATTTCTACAATACTCGGTTCATTACTTGGATTTTTAATTTCAAGGCCAGCCTATGCAATATTGGCTGAAAAGATTTTAGGAGAAAAATAATTATTCGTTATCATTCCCAGGCCCAATCGCCCCTTCTAAATTTCTACAACCAAGCGTATCTACGCCACGCTTACCTAAATGTGTATAGCATTGTTTGCTCTCTTCATCCTCTTCTAATGTATAAAGATCATTGCCTATACAAAAAACAGTGTTTGGTCTAAACATATACCTGCGCAACTCAGGCTGTGTATCAAATTTCCTGCTATACCAATCTTGGTGCTTTAACATTACTTTATTATATTCTTTATTTATATCACATGAATTATCACTCATAAGATCATTTTCTAATGTAAACCCTTTTTCACCAACAAAAATATACCCAGCTTCTTTCTTAGTTGTAAATTCCTTTGCCATTTTTTCTATACCAGTGCAAGAAAATTGAAGCGCACTTTTATCATTTCTTGAGAGATTAAACTGCTGCTGCTTTCCCAAGTAATTAACAGTAACAAAAACATCATTAAATTCATAATCATTCACAAAACTATCAAATTTTACAGCTATTTTACTATTACAAAACTGTGAATTAATTGCTTCCCCAACTAACAGCAATGCCTGAATATTGCGCTTGCCATCATTGTTCATAAATTCAAGTTGTGCTTCACGTAATGTGGAATTAGCATGCTGAAAATTAAAATAACGAAGGTAGTAGTATTCTTCGGTAGCAATAGGTTCAATGCTAGAACGGGCGGCGGATTGAGGGGCCGAAGAATCAGGCACACTACTGACTGCTGATGGCTGAATGCTCTCGTTCTTATATTTGTCTTTCTTAAGAATCTGATTACACCCGAATAAAAACAAGAACAAAAAAATAATTAAAAGTCTTTTCATAAAATCAGTTTGTTATGTGATCTATTGCATAGGTAGAACCATCACTAATTATTCTTACTGTGCCATTTTTATAATTTTCATAAGACCGTGCATTTCTAATTTTTAATTTTTCAAAAATAGTAAATCTTGTACCTTTTGAATCTTGGGCTGGATCATTTATTGATCCACTAAATATTACATCCTTTGGAGAAACCTTAAGTAAGAATACGTCTATTTGGGATGTTGCACGACCCAAACCATGGCCTGGAGCTTGTAGAATATCACACCTTATTTTATTTCCTCCATCAAGATTTGCAATCTCATTTTGTACACCGCCAAGTATATCACTTGTTAGTAAGGTGCAAAACTCATTCTGTGATATCTTAATCACTACTGCATCATTATCGCGATCACCAAAGCTTTTTGTTGCACTTGGATTGAGCATCTCAAAGGTTAAACCATTAAAATCGAATTTGTCCCCTCGTTTAACCTCTTTTATTACAATACCATCTTTGTTTATCCTCTTTACCAATGTATCGTACTCGCTGTCTCCATAAAGTTTGCCTGGCCACCAAAACTCTTCCACGCCAAATTCATCCAAAACAGCAGGAATGCCACCATAATGTTCATTATCCGCATGCGTAGATACTAACACTTCCAAATCATCTACTGCCTTGCTCTTTAGAAAATCAACTACCTTGTTTGTTGAGCGTACATTACCTGCATCAACAAGCATGTCGAAATCTCCTTTTTTTATTAGGATAGCATCGCCTTGCAACTCGTCCTTACCAACATTAATGAAATAGATTGCAAATCGCTCTTCGGGTGTTGATGTATACCCAGGTGTTACTTTTGAAATTGCAGGTGGAGGTAGAAGCCCATCATCGTCATCATCCTTACCATCTCGATCTATTGGGCCACGCGTATCATTTTTTATTATAATAATTGTTCTATCTGTATCATCCTTGCCATCTGATGGCTGCACTATTGTTACACCAGAATCAGAAGGTGGAGGCTGCCCCTTATCATGGAAACAACCAGCTAAAAATAAGGATAATGCTAAAAAAAATATAAACAATCTCATAGAGTCACTTTATTTATAATAGATATAAAGATATATAAATTATTCTTACTTTTGTAATCTTTGCCCATTGCTCAATGCTCACTGCCCACTGCTCAACCTTTCTATTTCTTCTGCCTTTCTCCTAATAACATCAGCTGGATTACCCTGTGAAACTGGGCATATTGGCGTATGCCTTCCTGGGCCACCTCTTTTCCATGCATAATACCCTTCACCGTGAGTTTCTATAGTAGTAAAACTATCTGCTTCTCTTCTTAAGAGTGCAGCGACATCTTTGCTATTTGCTCCATTGCCCAATCTAGATGCAACAGTAGTAAATATTTGCGATGCATCAGCAGTTAGCAGTAATTCAATAACACTTTCTGGTCTAAGATCATCACCACAGATTTGTCTTAAGCGTGGCTCTGCTCGATTTGTTTTGGGTTTTGCCCCTGGTTCTGCAGCTTTTGGTTCTTCGGCTTGTGGTTCATGCATCGTAGATTCAGGGGTTGAGCTAGCGGACTTGCCCTCTGGTACTTGAGTAGAACCAAGTTTAATTCTACTGGCTTTGATTTTTTCCTCGTTCCTTGCAACGTACGAACTAACTGCACTTAGCGCTCCCCTTTCTATTGCAACTGTTATTCTTCCATATTTGCCTCTGGTTGTCATGTTTAGCCTACCTACAACATCATTAACATTAGTAATAATGTGATTAATCATACCAAACCTTATTTGCAAAAATTCAAAAAATAGTACATTTTCCCGCTTAAATTCATCGAGCATACCTATTCTATCAAGTGCTGAAAGCGCTTCTGCAATCCTAGGTTGATGGTCATTAACATTAGCTGCTAGAACTGTATTAAAATCTTTTAAGAATTCTATTGCTCGATCTCTTGCATCTCTTAGTTTTTTTCTAATCTGCATATCACTTGGCTGCTCATCATGCAATGGTTCCCTTCTAGAGAACTCCCTGCCTTTACCTGATCCTCGTTCTGCATATGCAGCTCCTATAGAAAGTACTCTAAGATCTTTTGTCCCAAGTTTTTCTATGGCTGTGTCTTCTCCCTTAGCCTTTGCAATTATTCTAGCTAATTCAATGGCACGCTCTCTTTGCTCTATAGGTATAGTATGATTGCGACCCAGTGCTCGTACTGCGCGACGATAAAAAGCATCCTGTTGTGTGTGGGAACGCATATACTTAAATTAGAGCTATGGTTTTTTAAATTATATAATATCTCTGCAACTAAGCTGCTTTTGCTGTCCCTAAATAACCTTTCAAAAGTTCAAACCCCTCAAGTTCTAACAACCGAACATTTGTCTCGCTTAATCTTATGGCACGAGCTACTTCAGTATGATCCTGAATTCCTTTTGGACTTAAATAACGCAATTCCAACATACGCAGCATTTTATGCGCGTCTGGCTCTACCCGCCTCATCCATGCAAATTCTCTTCTAAGCTGAACCAATACTTGCCTTTTTAACTCCTGATTTTTTGGATCACTTCCCTTAAGAGAAAGAACATTAAGCATTCTCTCAGCTGACATTTGCCTTGGTTTGTGAGTTTTTCTAGGCTTTGCTCTTCTAATTTTTGGAGTAGCTGGTGGTTGATCTGACTTTGTTTCTCTTTGAATATCCTCAACTTGTAGCGCAGTAGAACGAATGGATGACCAAGCCTCATCGACCTCATCTATACTACTTACTGTTCGTATCTTCTGCAATGCTGCGTTTTCACCTTGAGCGCGCGCCATGCTACCAGCAACTATTTTAACGTGTGCATCTTTTTCAGGAGGAAACACCAATCTACGAGAACGAAGTATTGCAGTAACTTGAACATAAAATTGAGGGGATAAACTCATAGATTCACTCTTCCATTTTTTTGGTTTTTGTAAATCAGATGAGCGATCTCATTTATTTTTATTCTTTCCTGTTTTCCATCATTGCGATAGCGGATGGTAACAGCATCATCTTTTAGCGTATCATAATCAACTGTGCACGCATAAACGCATCCAATTTCATCTGCACGTGCATATCTCTTTCCAATGCTTCCACTTTCTTGATAAAATATATTAAACTCGCCTTTTAGCGAATTGTAAATCTCACGCGCTTTATCAGCTAACCCATCCTTTTTCATTAATGGAAAAATTGCAAATTCGTAGGGAGCGATTAGGGGCGAAAAGTCAAACCATTCCCAGTTTTTCCCTTCGCTCTGCTCGCGAAACGTATGTTCTAATATACAAAAAAATAATCTATCTACACCAAGCGATGCCTCAAAAACATGCGGTATGATCTTTTTCTTCTCCTCTTCAATAAAAACAGACAAATCCTGTTTGCTAAATTTAGCATGCTGTGATAAATCAAAATCTGTACGATACGCGTTTCCATTTATTTCAATTGCTCCGTGCGATGTTTCTACTTCTAAATCAACATTGCATTTTGAATAATGCGGTCGTTCATCATCGCGCAATAAGCGGAAATACATTCTTTGTTCATCCAGACCGCATAGCTTATAGAACTGCCATTCTCTTGCTAAAAAATATGCAAATATTTCATTTGGAACTATTTTTTCTTTAACAGCCTCGCTAGCAGTCTTTAAAACAATTTTATCGTTTATCTTAAATCGCATTTTTGTGTTTGCAATGTTTTCAAATCCACTTATACTGTGATTACTTGGGTTGAAGAAATATTCTAATTCCATTTGTGTAAATTCGCGCATGCGCACCAAGCTCTTACGTGGAGAGATTTCATTTCTGAAGCTTTTGCCGATTTGCGCAACAGCAAGTGGCAGTTTTGATCCATGATTACGAAATAATCTGGGAAATGCAGTAAATATTCCTTGTGCTGTCTCTGGCCTACCATATGCTGGTGTTGCATCTCCACCTATCTCTGTTTTGAACATTAGATTGAACATTCTTGCATTAGTTAGCTCGCCTTTACAATTGCATCGAATACCGTTCTCGCTTATTGCATCGTCCAAGCTAGCAAGTTTTCCGTCCCACTTGAATCCCTTAACTTTGCTTTCCACAATACTATCAGCTCGATAGCGCATCTTACATAGTTTACATTCAACTATTGGATCTGCAAAGCTATCTACGTGCCCAGAAGCCTTAAGCACGATTTCTGGTGTGATGATCGCGGTTTCAACCTCATGGCTGCCTTCCTCTCTTATAAACATCTTACGCCAAAGGTTTTCTATGTTATTTTTAATCAGCTTACCAACTGGGCCATAATCATAGAAACCGCTTACACTACCATAAGGCTCATTACTCGGAAAGAAGAAACTTCTGTTTAATGCTAATTCAAATATTCGTTCGTAGAGTTCGGGCATATAATCAACTGTTTAAGCTATACAAGAAATAGAATTATTCCGAAGTCTTTATGATACCTTCTGTCCCCTCACCAAGCTTAGCTTCCATCTTCTCCCTTATTTCTGTAAGTTTCGTTAAGAGATCAACTAGTTCTTTTGGTTTGTCCATGTATGAAAAACTTACACTTTTTTTCTTTGAATTATACGCAACCTCCAAGGTCTGCGCACCTTGGTCAACACAATCTGGGCAACCAATTGTATCGGGTAAATTTTCCAATTTATCAATATCAATTAATAAGATCAGCTCGTTCCACTCGCTTTCGCTAAGAGCAATCGTTGCATTTAATTCTGGAATAAGCTGACGCGCTTCTGGGTCTGGGATACCAATCTTTTTATAGAAAACATTGTCTTTGGTTATTTGCAATGAAGTAATGCAATATCCAGCGCACTGACCAAAATAGCTACCTAATGATATCTTGCTTATTGTTTTTTGAGTTGAAGAAGGAACTGAAGTGGGCTGCGGTGTGGGTGTAGGCGCCGGAGATGGCGCGGGGGTTGCGCTAGGGGGCGAGCCCCCTGGCAGTGCAGGTGTTTCGTCCTTCACTTTTTCACCGTTGCAACCAAAGACAAGCAATGCAACAAATAGGATTACTAAAAGTTTCATAGAAAAATCGTGAGGGGAATGTATTTTAACCTTTCTCTACATAGTAATTCTGCTCTTAAGCGCGAGAGCTAGACTCGCCCTGCAAAAGCAGCAAGCGAATGACGCAGTTTCAACTTATAATAAATGCGCAAAATGAGGAATGAAATTATGTACTATCTAAAAACTATTGAGGATAAAATACGAGTACCACCGAATCTATTTGGAAGTGATATTGAAGATGCAGTACTTAATATTTTAAGAGAAAAATTTGAACGAAGAATATTCAAGGATATTGGACTTATTTTGATTGTGGATAACCCAAAAATAGTAAGCGAGGGCATAGTCATCCCAGGGGATAGTGGTGCTTATTATAAAGTGAACTTTGATGCAACCACATTTATGCCATATGTTAATGAGGTTTATGAGGCTGACATAAAAGAGATAGTTGAGTTTGGCGCATTTGCAAGTGTTGGGCCGTTGCAAGGACTATTACACGTTTCGCAGATATCTAGAGATAAGTTCTTTTATGATAAAAAAGGAAAGCATTTGATTTCCAGAGAGGAAAAGAAAACATTGAAAAAAGGGGATAAAGTGCTGGTAAAGGTTTCAACTGTTAGCCTTAAAGGAACAACTGCAGAAACAAAGATAGGATTAACAATGAGGCCAGATGGTCTAGGTAAGACAGAATGGTTAGAAGAAAAAGAAAAGAGAGCTAAAAAGCTCGCAGAAAAGGCTGTAGAGAAAAAGACTGAAAAGAAAGAAGATAAAAAGTAAAGCTATTGCCTTGAGCTATGGGCAGATTGTGTTTCATTTACATAAGTAAGACATCGAACTGCCGACGTGGCAAAAGAAAAATATTAGCCCACGTCCCTATAGGGAACATGAGTAGTACGACGTATATATAAGAAAGAGAAACCATAAGAGGTGCATAGTATGAAGGCGTGTAAAAATTGTAGATTTATCGTTCAAATAGAAAAAATATGCCCTAAATGCCAAGGCGAGCTATCTGAAAAATTCTCTGGTGCCATAATTGTTTTAGATCCTGAGAAATCTGAGATCGCAAAGCTGGCAGAGCTAAATACCATAGGTAGCTATGCAGTAAAGGTAAAATAATGAAAAATATTAGCCTATTTCTAATAATTTTTGCTCTATTGTTTGGTTGTAACTCTAGTGATAAGGCAATAACTAACGAAACAAAAATGCCAGAAGTAAAAAATCAGAACATAGTATTAATACAACCAGAATTACCAAAAAAACCAATCGAGAGAAAAGTAGTTGAAACTAATGATAGTATCATTTATACTAATTATGGATTTACTGTGACTTATCCTAAGAATTGGGAGCTTATAGAAACAAATACAAGTGCAAAGATTGTGATAGTAGCAACTTTTGAAGATGAGAACGATAGTTTTAGAGAGAATATTGCTATTGGCATAGAAGACTTAACAACAAATGTGCAAGTACAAGATTATGCAATAAAGAATATAGAAGATATCGAGAAAAAGTTAGGGATAAAAAGCGAGGGTGAGGACACAGTAGAAATAAATGGCATTGTTTCTTATAAAGTAATCTTCTCGCCAAGAACAAAAAATGAGATAAGCATCAAGCAGATGCAGGTATATATGTTAAAGGATAATACTGCGTATATACTTACATTTACAAGTGAGGAGAAAAACTTTGATAATTATATGAATAAAGTAGATGAGATAATTAATTCTTTTACAATAAACTAAGAGGTAATACAGCTGCGCGCCTTTGTCTCTTTTATACTAGTTTTCTTAAGCATTGCAATTATCATAGTTTTACTTTCAGTTAATATTTCAACTAATTACTCTAAAGCGATTCAACTCAAGAGAATGCACTCGCTAGAATTAGATATAAAAAATACTGCATTAGATCTAGCAAAAATTGGTGCAGAACGCGCAGTTAAGGACTACATTAAAGAAAATGTTGCAATTGGAAAACCGCCAAATATTAACGAGGCCAAGGCAATGGCAAGACTGCGAGCGCATGATGAAATCAAAAAACTTGCTAATCTTAAAGATGATACGTTTGATTTTAAAATATGGTGCGGGTTTGTTGATGAAACAGAATTAAGAAATCTAAGAGATAAAATGCTTAAAGAAAGGAATAGCCTGACTTGCAATGAATGTTTTGAAATAGAAAATATTGCATGCGCGGAATTTATTCAAGTTGACGCGAGTATAGATAGGGAAAACGCAGATGGCTCCGCTACTGTCCAATTTTGGAAAGAATCACTAGATAATGGGGTAATTGGTATTTCTATTTATTCATTTGAAATGGCTTCAGTATCTTATATACCAGCCAGCGAGGTAAGATAATGCGCGCGCAGATAAGCCTAGAGTTTTTATTTAATTTTCTAATAATTCTTGCAATAATCAGCTCAATGTCACTTATCTTGATAAATTTTTATGAAAAGGCAAAAAATCAGGAAGAAATAATAAGTGAAACAATCAAAGCAGAGCAGATCGCAAGAACAATTGATATGCTTGCTAGTATTGGAAACTATAAAGCCATTAAAATTGGCGATTATAATTATAGAATCGAAAATGATCTTGTTATTATTGAACATGATGGAAAAACAATAGTTGCTAATACTATTTTTAATAGACGTGAAAGCAATGCGCAGCACATATAAAGGGTTTTTGTCATTTGATACAATGCTAAGTTTTATACCAATATTACTTATTGCAATTTATCTAATTAGTTATGCGAACTTTATAAGCGAGAAAAATCAGAATGAATTGCACTCGCAAATATTGCATAATAAATTGGTATCTGTTAGCGAACTTGTTGTGAACGACTTAGCTGCAAAGAAAACAGATAGCGTAAAACCAAACTGGATAGACGAAAATGAACTGGCAAAAGTAAATGCAGATGAATTAAAGAAAAGCATGGGACTAACTGAATTACATGTTGGCTGGCAGCCTGATGGAAAAAATTGCATTTATCGAATTGTTGTTTTTGGCGAAGATAAAGAGATAAGACAATTATTTATATGTGGTGAATAGAATGCAGACACTTGAGGCAATTATTTCGCTATTGTTCCTTGTTTCATTCGTATCATTTGTTGCAAGCGAACAGCACGCGCGTGGAGTAGATGATTCTTTATACAAATACCAGCTAGCAAATGATGTTTGGCGCGTGGTTTATTTGAGAAATGGAATTGATTCTAATAAATATGAAAACGATATAAAGCGCATTGGCGAACTAACGAATCTTTGTATATTTATTGATGATGTTACAAACTGTGATGAAGAAGTAGAAGAAATAATTAGCACTGAACGGATTGTAGTTGTAGGCAATGAACCAAAAAAAGTTATGGTGACAATTGCTAAGAAAAAACACTAGTAATAAAAACCCTTTTGACTGGAATGATATTACTATTTTTGTTGGTGATTAAATGATAGAACCATCTAGAAAAAGTGATTTAGTTAGTTACCCAATACGAGATATTGTACAGGAAGCTAAGATCTTAGAAAAACAAGGAAAGGACATGATATATCTTAATATAGGTGATCCTGGGCCATATGGATTTAGACCACCGCAGCACATTTTAGATGCTGCAAAGGAGGCATTAGCGCATAATTACTCTGGTTATGCACCAAGTGAGGGTGATCCTGACCTTAAAAAAGCAGTTGCAGAATATGAAGGCGTACAGCCAGAAGATGTTTTTATTTGCGCTGGCTTAAGCGAAGGAATAGACTTCCTATTTCAGGCAATGGTTGATCCCGGCAGAAATATTATTTTACCATCTCCTACTTATCCACTCTATTTAACCAAGCAGCGTGTTAGCTTTGGTAGCGAATTATTTTACGAATCTGATGAAAACTGGGAACCTGATACGCACGATCTACGCAGAAAAATAAACAAATATACAAAGGCAATATTGGTTATTTCACCTAATAATCCGACTGGCGCAGTATATTCTAGAAAAACGCTTAAAGAAATTGTTGACATTGCTGGTGAGCATGGGCTTCCAATTATTGCAGATGATGCGTATGAACTTTTGGTTTTTGAAGGAGAGAGTGTGAATCTGCGCGAGCTTTGCAAAGACGTGCCATTAGTAAGCGGAAACTCTATTTCTAAGAATTATATTTATCCAGGAGCGCGCGTTGGTTATCTGGCGTTCCATGGACACCGTTGGGATAAGATAAAGGATGCAATTCAAAGATTATGCAACCAAAGATTAAGCGTAAACTGGGAAATGCAGCGTGCTGGCATAGCTGCGCTGCGTGGAAATAACAAACATGTTGGAGAATTCAATAGCGAACTAAAGAAGCGCTGCGATTTACTAGATAAGAGAATAAAAGAAATAGATGGGTTAAAAATGGTAAAGCCAAAAGGAACGTTTTATGCATTTGTAGAGATAGAAAATCATACACACAAAAAATGGAAAAGTGATTGGGCATTTGTACGAGCGCTATTGCATGAAGGTGTAGTAGTTGTACCTGGCACTGGATTTACTAGCACCATGCCAGATAGGATGTTTTTTAGGGTTGTATTTTTGCCTAGCTTGCAGCGTTTAGGTGAGGCGCTTGATCGTATAGAAGCGTTTATGAAGAAACATTGAAATTTTTATTATTATGTTGGATTTTTAAACATTATTATAATAAACCATTCAGGATAAATTAAATGAGGATGATATAATGAGAAAATTACTATTGTTTGGACTTGTCATTTTGGTATTTTTAGCTGGATGCATAAGTATAACTTATTATCATAAGGTAAATGGTGATGGAAGTTCTACATTAGAACAACAAATTGACTTGACTGGGTATATTAGTGCTATGAAAGGATTTGGTGGTGCAGCTGGCAGTGGCAGTGGACAACCAGATCCATCACAACAACTTGCATTATTATGCGCAAGCGTGCAAGCACAACTTAAAGAAGGCGTGGAATGTAAGGTTGAGAATAATGTCTGGACACTTAAAAAATCATTTAAGGCTGAAGATGGATTTTATACATTTGAATCTAAAGATAATAAACAGATATTAACAGTGAATAAATTACCTGCAGATTTATATATGAAAGCTGGTGCAGATTCTGGAGGCGCACTAGGTGGTGGACTTGGTGGTGGACCAGCTCAGGATTTAGACTTCAGTGATAAAGTAAAAAACAAGCAAACAGCAGATCAAATGAGCCAAAACAAAGCATTTCAGATAAATATGACATACGTTGTTGAAATGCCCGGCACAGTAACAAAGGCAACAGCTGGTAGTTATGAGGCAAAAAAAGATGGCAACAAGGCAATATTCAATTTAGTTGAGGTATTAGCAGACTCAGCACCGCTCGTAGTAGAATCTGAAGCTGGCAGCAATATGATGCTAATAATTGGTGCGGTAGTGGTAATAGTAATCGTACTTGCGCTACTATGGTTCTTCTTAAGTAGAAAACCACAAGCACCTGCAGCACCGCCTCCAGTATAATTTTTTCTTTTTTTTATTTTACAGGCAATTGACGTAATTAATGCGCTAAAAAGCGTAGTTTTAAAAGCCAAATAACATATATAACTTTACTAATTAACGAGAGTGATATTTATGTCCGGTATTGTAGGTTATGGAGCTTACGTTCCTACTTATAGAATTAAAACCGCAGAGATAGCACGCGTTTGGGGCGAAGAAACCGAACGCATAGAAAAAGGATTGGGCATTCTAGAAAAGGCAGTTGGTGGAGTAGATGAGGATGCAGCAACGCTTAGTGTAGAAGCTGCAAGAAATGCGCTTGCTCGAGCTAAAATCAATCCAAAAAAGATCGGTGCGGTTTATGTTGGAAGCGAATCGCATCCTTATGCTGTCAAGCCTACTGCTACCATTGTTGCAGAGGCAATAGGTGCGACGCCTAATACCACGGCAGCAGATTTAGAATTTGCATGCAAAGCAGGCACTGCTGGAATACAAATGCTCATGGGTATGGTAGATAGCAATATTATTGAATATGGAATAACAATTGGTGCAGATACTGCACAAGGAAGACCAGGAGATGCATTAGAATATAGCGCTGGCAGTGGCGCGGCTGCATTTATTATTGGAAAGAATACAGAGTCTATTGCTAATATTGAATGTACTTTTTCATATACAACAGATACACCTGATTTCTGGCGCAGGCAAGGAAGTGAGTATCCCTCACATGGTGGTAGATTTACTGGCGGTCCTGCTTATTTTAAACATGTACTAGGTGCAACAGAAGGATTAATGCAGAAGTGCGGAATGAAAGCAAATGATTTTGATTATGTTGTATTCCATCAGCCCAATGCAAAGTTTCCATTAGAGGTTGGGAAAAAGTTAGGTATTGCACCTGAAAAGATGAAAGCTGGATTGCTTACACCAACTATTGGAAATACTTATTCAGGTGCAAGCATGATCGGACTTGCAGCAATATTAGATGAGGCAAAGGCTGGGCAAAAAATATTATGTGTTTCTTATGGAAGCGGAGCTGGAAGCGATGCGTTCTCTCTAACAGTAACCGATAGAATAGATGAAAAACGAGAACTAGCGCCTATGGTAAAGGATTACGTTATGAGAAAACAGTATGTTGATTACTCTACTTATATTAAATTTAGAAGGAAGATTAAAACTTAATTATTTTTTCCAAAAAACAAGATTAAATGCCCTTAATATTATAAATATTAACTAGCAAATTTCAAATGGCGACTCAATATGCAAATAAGATATATACTTTTCATTTTATCCTTAGTAACAATAATTTTTTCTGCAGTTTATACAATTGGACCAGTAGGTACGAAAATTCAAATTGAAGTAGGGCAAGATAGAGGATTATTTTTTGAGGTAAATGTTGACTCTTATTATAATAACGTGCTTAATTCTTGCATGGTTTCTGCGACTTCAACGGCTTCTATAATACATCCTTCCGCCCCCTTTGGCCCAGGCTATCAAGAACAGGAAGTAACCACCCTAAGAAAAAATGAAAAACACTGGTTCATGGTTATTGAACCAACAACAAACAAAACAATTAATTTTATGCTAAAACTAGAGAACATAACTGCAAAATTTGATATAAAATGCACTAATGAAAAAAACTGTGAATGTACTGCGATACAAAAAGAAATAACATTCGCTTTGACAGCAGAAGAGGATTATGAATGTCAATCATTGGATAACTCTTCTGTTTCAGAAACTATAGTTTCAACTTATAAAGAGGTAAATAAAATAAAATTTAATATAACTAAAAAAATACTTGAAAAACATTGTGATGACGATGCAATAATAGAATATATGTGTAATAATTCTAGAGCAATACAGATTATTGAAAAGTGCAATAATGGATTAACTTGTATTAATAGCAACTGTGTTAAAAAAAATGAAACCATAAAAGTTGAACCTTATGAAAACATAAGTCAAACAACAAAGGCAGAGCCAATTATACTTGCCAAAAACCAAACAAATACTATAAAAATAAAAGAGCCAGTAGTAGACACACGAAAAAAAGAGGTAAAAAAGGGCGACAATAGTACCGTATTACTTATTGCTATTATAGTTATTACATTAATTTTTCTTAAATTTTTCAAAGCCAAAAAATGAGAAGACTATATTTTAATTTTACAAACCTTGCATTCTTCATGCGCTATAACGCCGCGCGAGGCAGAATAAAGCGAGAATAATGCAATTAGTGCAGATAAAACAAAAAGATGAGTGCGATAGGTAATTAGAAATGTTATCGCTCCGATTCCAAGAAACCCTAATAAGATAGATAGACACGCAACACAAACTGCGCTCCCGAAAATACCTGCGAAAAATGAAAAAAATCCAGAAATAATTCCTTTACCAAATAATTTTTTCTTTGATTCATGCGTTTTCTTAATCAAATAAACCTGCATGGATATTAAGATCCCCAAAATAATAGAAAACAAAACCATAATAAAAAGCGAAGCGCCATCTAACCCAGTGACCTGATAGTAAAACGCCTTGTAGTTAAAGCGGCCAACTGGCAGTAGAATAAGAATTGAAAACATAAATGCTGCGAAAAATAATGAGAGTAAAATATATTTTTTCTCTGAAAATACCTTTTTTAGGGCTTTAACTATTATATGGGTAATTGTATCCACCTCTTCCGCCAGCCCGCGGATCCTGGTACACTTGGGTAACCTCGCATCGTCCGCTATCGATATCATCTTTTGTAATAAGCTTATCGAGCTTTCCTTTACAGATAAAGACAGTAAGATCAATTTTGCAAATATTAAATGTTTTATCTGCCTCTTCACTATAGTAATACTTAAAAGGAAGAATCATTTCTGGAAATCCTGTGCCTTGCGCATTATCAGTATAAACTAATTTTATATCTGGAAAGTCATTTCTTATGCGCTGACCAGACCCTTGTGTATGCAAACGATCACTAGCTTCTTCCAACCGCTCACTTAATGTTTTTCCGTTTATTACTTTAGGTTGAGCAACTGGTGCTGGCGGAGGTTGTGGAACTGGCAATGGAGCTGGTTGAGGTGTTGGCGTTGGTGAAGGTTCTATTTCAGCCTGTCCAGTTGCATAATCTGATGGTCGATCAATTGGTAATGGAACAGGTTCTGATTGAGGGGCTGGCTGCGGAACTGGAGAAGGGGTTGGTTGTGGCGCTGGTTCGGGTGCTGGTGTGGGGGTTGCGCTAGGGAGTCTGCCCCCTGACATTGCGCAACCAAATAACAGAAATAAAATTAAAAATAAAATATATGCGCGCATAGTATCAGTTGCTCACTGCTAAACCTTAACCATTACGTCGCTTCCTTCTACTTTTACTTCATATTTTTTTACATCGCTTGATGCTGGAGGAGAAAGCGTTTTGCCAGTTGTAATATCAAATTTAGCACCGTGCCATGGACATTCAACTTCATTGCCTTCAATAGCACCTTCGTCTAAAGGTCCGCCAGCATGCGTACATGCTGCCTCAATTGCATAGAACTTTCCATTTAGATTAAATAGTACAAGCTCTTGGCCATTAACAGAAATACGCTTTGCACTATTTGTTTTTACATCATTTATTGAACAAACCTTTGTAAATTCAGCCATAATATTCACCAACTCAAAACTCATTACTCAAGACCCATAACTAACTTATATCCCTATGCAACTCATACATCATGGCAGCATCCTCATGATATTTAGCCAATATAGAAATAACCAAGCCAAATATTTCAGTTGAATTTATTTCCTTTTTTCCGGCAAGTGCTTTCTTAAGTTCATCAAGAACTTGCTCTGCGAGCTTCTCACATTCTTTTTCATGAAGATCGCAATTAGAGCATGCTGCATAAACCGAACCATATGTCTTCTTCTCATCAAAAGGCTCGCTGTGGCCGCGGCGTTTTACAACCAGCGTAACTTGCGTGTTTTTTTTCTCAGGTTTTTTTACTTTTACCATATTCATCCCAAATTGATCGTTCCATTTGCAATTAATATAAGTAACCAACCAAGTATTATAAGAATTACGCCTATTGCCAATCTCATATGCGCACGCGAAGCTTGTTTCCATTTTGCGAGGGCAGTTACTTTTGTACCAAGCATTACTGCGAGCAATATAAGCACTAATGGCAATACAAATAGGATATTATAGAAAACTAAAAGTAAGAATGCTGTGAAATTAAAGTTCTGGGATAGTAGCAGTATTATAGCAAGATATGGGCCGCCAGTGCATGGAAGCTCGACAGCAGCAACAAATGCACCTAGAAATATCACGCCCCATACACTAATGTTTTCAAGCATCTTTTTTATCTGCTTAGCACGTTCAGCGGGAATGGATAATGATATGCCTTGACCATACCAAAAGAAATCCTTAACCTCTATTAGACCGGCTATAACTATTATACTACCTACAACTATTGCAATATATTCAGAGACCCATAAAGGGATAACTTGAAAAAATGCGATTAATCCTAAACCTGCAAGTAGGTAGGTTAAAAATATCGAAAATATATAAAGCCCACCATACATAAGCATTTTTGGTCTTAGCCTTGCATTAGCTATCATTAGAGAAACTAGTAGTATCATTACACCTATAGCACATGGATTAATGGAATCGATTATTGCTGTTACAATAACAGTGCCTATTTGCGGCAAACCTGCTTCAACTGCCATCTGCTTCCCTCATCTCTCCTTTTTCTATTGCAAGCTCGTATGTTGAGCATGACTTATCAGTTTTAACTTTTTCCTGATCAAACTCAATAATTATGCAATCTCCTGGTGGGACATTTGCATACTCTGATAAAACATAATCACTAAAATCATCAAGTTTAGTTTGTTTATATAAAAAGCCTGTTTTCTGGGATGGATTTGCGTTTACAATTTTATAGACGAAAACCTGAAGCTTTGCGGGCTTGCCATTGCATATCTCACCATTTTTCCATGTCTTTAATCCATCCTCTGTTGGCAAGATGAATTCGCTCCTCGTAAGCTTACCGCCAACTTCAGTAAAGAATCTTCCTAAGCGCGCATCTCTTTTTTGAAATAGCACACCTTCTGCATGTATCCTATTATCATTATGCTCATGAAAAACAGGGCTGCCTATTTTGTTATCAAAATTCTTTGGATCTACAAGTTCGTATTGCTGCCCACATGCCCACATCTCGTAATCAGCATGCCAATGTACTGGTCCGCCGGTTTCTGATACCATGTTAAGATAAACAGTTGTTGCTGCTAGATAGAGCGTTGCAACTACTACTGGAACTGCAATTATAAAAAAAATTATCTTTTTACCTTGATTACTTAGCCCATGTATCGCCATTAGCGCAATAACAACGGCCAAACCAGATACTAAAGAAGCAATATAAACAATATCCATTGGATCTGGAAGATTTAAACGCTCCCATACACCTGCGTGTTCTTCATGCTCTTCTGGTTCATCACCATGCGCGAATAGAATTGTGAATAACATTAGGGATAACAGCATTAAGCGCATAAGAAGATAATTGCAATTATAATTAAATAGCTTTCTGTACCCATTCTATATCTACTAGTTGTGGGCCCGTAGCTCAGCTTGGTAGTGCTTATGTTCCTCTAATTATATAATAACATTAGCGCCAAAAGCGATGGACTCTTAATCCATGTGTCAGGAGTTCAATTGAAACTTTCGCTTTAGTAAAGTTTCATCAAAGAACAAATCTCCTCGGGCCCGTTTTTATTTCTTAAATTAGCTCAATTAAGTATGGTCTTAATGCTACTGCAACAGATACGAGACCAATAAATATTGTTAGCAAACTGACGGTAGAAGATGTTAGAAAAAACCAAATAAATGCAAATAAAATCATATCATAAAAAAATGAAGAAAAAGCTGCGGCAATAAACGGAATTTTAAATAAGGATTTTGTTTCAGAGAAAAAGAAAAATTTAGTTAATAAAACACAGATAGCAGGAAATAGAGGTATAACTATGGAAAGAGGTTGGTTGTGAGTAGGGGGGAAACTGTCGAAATATAAAAACATGAGAAAAATGCCTAGAGGATCTGTAGAAACCTTCAAAAGATATGCAAAATATTTCTTGGGGTCTTCAAAACTTGTGGTTTTTACTTGGCTAAAAGATTCAATGATTGCAATATCGATAAATTTATTTACTTTAAATATATCTCGTGAGTTTAACAGCCTGACAATTTCTATAATGTCCATGACTAACAAAACTCGCAAACCCCGCTTTCTTCTCCTTTCTTTTTGTAGTCACCGAAGCATTTTCCGTTATCGCAGAAAAATGCCTTTGCCTTACCTACACCTTTCTTCTCAACAAACTTTCCTTTTGTATTCCCACATTGAGCACATTTTTTATCTACCATGAAAAATCACCTGTTTGTTCTTTCTCTTTTAGCATTTTTAAACTTATTCCCATTTTTGCCTAGCGTCCAAAGTAGTTTATAATCTTTATTAATTTTCTTAGCTTTTGCAGTTGCTGGCTTTGAGCTTGGTATGGCTGCAAATGGGCTGCCTCCTAAAACAATCATATCTCGTTTAGCGACCTTTGGCTTTTCTGTTCTTGGTACTTTCTTTTTCTCTGATTTCTTAGATTGTTTGGTAATATCAAGTTGCTCTCTCTTAGCACTTGGTATATTTGAGTACTTGAATTTTTCTTTTAGTTGCGCATTATTTATTTTTTTCTTTGGAGTTTTCGCATCCTTGGTAAGTATGTTAGGTAATTTTTGTTTATCACTTATTGATTTTTTGGATTTACGATGGTGTTCTTTATCCGCCGCCTCTCTTCTCTTAGCTTTCTTATTTCGATTTGTATCTAATAACTTGGGCGGAATAAATGTGCTTTCTTCTCTGGCTTTTTTAGGTGTTTTTTTCTTCTTAGGTTTTAAATCACCTATGACGACTTTCATGCCAAATTTATCCGGATCATCTCTATTTTCTTCCACTTCTGGTTGTGCATCATCTTGTTTTTCAAATAACGTGGTAAACATTAAACGAGATGGGTGCTGAGTTTTCTCATCTGATTTTTCGAACTCTATATCATTATCGCTCATAGTAAAACCATTTTTAGGATTAGTTGGGCTTCCTTTTGGTGCATCCTTTGGACCGCCATCATCTTTTGGAGAATCGTAATTACTGTCTTCTCTAACGCGGCTGACGTTTATAAATTCATCTCCTCGGGTTATAGAGCGTGCATCTTCATCATCTGGTAAACCATACATTTTGCCCCAAAGCTTTCGTTCAGTTGGATTCATCAGTAAACGCATTATCATGGATTCCTCCTGTGCAACAATATGATTTAGTTGTGATCGTACCAATTGTTTATCTGCTAAACCAATTTTTTGACTATTTGAACCATCATTATTAGTAGCACTCCAAATTTGGATAGAGATTGGTGGAGGTTTTGGATCATCTGGTTTGAAATATTCAATGGTTGAAGTTAAAACTCCATCTAGATATATAAATCTTTGAGCTTGGTTTGATTGCGGATCTATTTGCAACGCTGGTGTAGGGTATTGCAATATAGGCATAATACCTGCATCCCACCATAAATATTCCTGATTAACTATTGGTTTTACTATTTCTGTGCTAAATGTTATTCTGTCTTCTCCCTTATCTGTAAATAAATACAATCCATCATCCAAAACTAGTTCTGGGTTTAATTCAGGGTGAAACCCACCTCCTCCAAGACGCGGAATATCAAAGCCAGAATTACTTTGGTTAACTACTAGTGGGGCAAAAGAAGAACTATCAACTGTTATATCTTTAGTTTTATCAACATCCCTTCTCCAAACAATAACCAATTCTGCATTTTCAGGCAGCTCTTCTATCATTTTTCTAAGTTTATCAACTGTAGTATTATCTGCATTCAAGAATTCCTTTTTTCCTTCCTGCGCCTCAAATGGTAACCCAGCTTTTTCCGTCTGACCGTTTGATACTACAACAAAATAAGCTTGGAACCCATCTCTTTCGGCATTAGGATTGCTTTCTTTATCATAAATTTTTACCAGATCCCCTATTTGTTTAACCTCGTGACCACTAGTCTTTACACCATCGAATTCACTTTCTATATAAGGCGCTTGGACTTTATCTGCTCCAAAACCAGCTTTAGTAACATCTAATAATGTATCACGATTTCGAAATGATCGAAGGTCAACCTTGGTAGATGCATGAATAGAATTGTCAGTATTAGCAGTTACCATTCTAATGGTATTTTTATTAGGATTAGGATCAGAACCAGGTGGCATTGGATATTCACAACCAAATAAGTTTTTTCGATTCACAGCTTCACAACCTGAGAATTTATCTCGTTGGTTGTGAATAGATTGATCCGATCCTGAAATGCGATTAGCATTTTGGGAGCTAGTGACCGAAGGTCACTGGACTTTTCTAGAGGATCATGATAAATATTTCAAACTAGATTTATATAATTATGGGCCCCAACTTGTTGGAAATGGATCAAAACGTCTTGCACGCTCATGAGTAAGTGAAATAAATCTTTCTACTGGACCAACACCACTACTCGCAGCAGGATTATGCACGCCATCTAAAAGAACTTGCTTTCCTTTGAAACCGTTTGGTCTTTTTGGTCTATGGGTGAAACCGTCCCTTCTTGTGCCTAACTTATGCGCATAATGCCCCTTTCCGATTTGTCTCTGTGTCACATAATCACCCTTTTACTTAAATAATTTATACAAAGTTTTTTATTTGCTCTCCTCACTTCGCCGAAAGCCATTTAATGGTCAAACTTGCTTTCGCAAGTTCGGTTTGACAACCGAAACCAATAAAAGACATTCCGGCTCGTTTCATGTTTAATTTTCTTAAGTTCTCCTTTCTTGGCTTTCGGTTGCTTCAACCTCCAGCCTCTGCTTCGCCTAAAACGTAAAAGTAAGGCGGCATAGGCATGGAGGTGCTGGATATGGAAGAGATTATAAAGGAAAAAAGAGATGAAAAGACTATGAAAATTGATATAAGAAAATATTTCGGTGAGGATGAGATTTATGTAAAACATCCAACCCAAAAGAGAGGGATATCCATTTCTGAATTGAGAAAAAGGAGACCAAACATACCAATAGAAAATATATGTGGATTTCATATTAGCAGGTATGGAAAACCTATTCTCCTTCCGCTTATTTTTGAGATACACAAGGAATGGTTTTATGTTTCAGAATTACTAAGGACTGATGGGCACATATCTAAGAACTTTGATAGAGTAAAGTTAACCAGTATTACGAATTTATTAAAAGAGAAAGTTATCTCCCTATTTAGCAATTATGGTATAAGTTACATAAGAAATAAAGAATATGACAGAATCGAAATATTCAATAGAACGCTTGCATTAATAATGTCTAAAGTTTTTGGAATCCAGGCAGGTAACAAAACTTTTACTTGTTACATGCCAGAATGGATGAAGAATGCGAATCTAGGTCTGTTAGCCTATGCACTTCGTGGGGCTTTTGATGGAGATGGTTGTGTTCAGTTGACAAAAAGAAAAGATAATGCAACATCAGGCCATACCAGAAGAATTAGACTTTATGGAGCAAGTACGAAATATTTAGATGATCTCAGGTATTGTCTACTAAGATTCGGTATCAACTCCAGAATCTTCAAAGATCCAAGAGAAAACAAGACCTACTTTTTGCAGATTTCTAGAAGAGACGATATAGTAAGATTCTCGAATAGCATAGGTTTCTTACATCCAAAAAGAAAAAAATTATTGGCAGAAGTTGTAGCATCTTACAAGAATTACTATTTTTTAGCAGATTTTGAAAATGTAGTCATAAAAATTTTGAAAGAAAAGGAGTCTCTTACAGTAAGCCAATTGTCTGCTTTAGTAAAAAGAACACCTTCAACAGTTTCAGAACAAATAACAAAATTAGAAAAACAAAGAAAAGTAAAAACTAAAATGGTTGGAGTTAGAAGATTCATTTATCTTCCATGAAGCGCTTCAACCCACAAATATAATATTTTTACTTAATTTTCTAGGAGTTGGTATAGTGTCAAATGGCATGCCTTCTGTTTTTTCTTTTATAAGTTTTACTAGATCATCAATTTTCATTTCGATTTCTTCGTTTTTCTCTCTATCTCTTACATTAATTTCTTGCTTGCCCAGTTCTTTATCACCTATAACTACTGAGTAAGGCATCCATTCTTGTCCTGCATCTCTGATTTTTTTACCAATACCTTCTTGTCTATCATCAATATCAACCCTAATGCTCTCTTTGCTTAATTTTTTTTCAAGCTCTTCACAGTATTTTAAATGCTTCTCATTCGACACAGGCATTAATCTAACTTGTGTTGGTGAAAGCCATAAAGGTAGCATAGGTATTTTCCCCTGTCGTTGATCCATTGCAGCTTTCTCTAACAATGCATATATAATACGTTCAATTGCTCCAGAAGGTGATAAATGCAATATTAACGGGTTTTTCTTCTGTCCTTTCTCATCAATATATTCTATTCCATATCTTTTTCCATTCTCAACATCGATTTGGTCGGTAGTCAAAGTAGAAGCTTTCCCTAACACGTCAACAAAATTAAACTCATATTTGAAAACAAAATAGAAGAACTGCTCATCCCAAACTTCCAAAAGTGCTGGTCTTCCCCATCTTTTAACTAATCCTTTTACAAAATCTCCATTTTCATCAACGAATTTTTTTGTTACTCTTACTGCAAATTCTAGATTGTCACATCCTACCCCACTTTTATTCTGGAATTCCCGGCTTAAGTCAAATCTTTTTATCAATTGCTCTTTTGCTTGTTCTTCATCTCTGCATAATGCATGACAATCTGGCATAGTAAATGCCCTAAGTCTTCTCAGCCCAGATAATTCCCCTCTCTGTTCTACTCTAAAACTGTATCTTGTTAGCTCGTATATCCATACTGGGAGTTGTTTATAGGAAATATGTGCATCGTGAGCCAGCAAGAAGCCACCAAAGCACCCAGCAAATCTGAGAAACACCTTCTTATTCGGAGTTTCGATAGCATACTGCCTTGCCGGAAATCTATTCAAGTAACTTTTCAAAGAGGGGTGCTCATAATCATACATTATGGGAGTTTCTATCTCCATTCCCCCGTTCTCCTTTATGATTTGAGTTACATATCTTTCAATTAAGCCTTTCATGAATCTTCCTTTTGGGTAGTACCTGAGATTTCCTGGATCTGATCCATCTTCATAATCCACTAACTCTAATTTTCTCATCAGCCTTACATGTGGTGGCTCCTCAGTCACTATTCTATCTTTTGTCAGTTCATAAGCAACGAGTTTTCTCAAATTTTCATGCTTGGAAAAATCAAAACCAGTAAATTTTTTCTTTTCCTTATCATAGCTTATTTCATTCAGTTTTCCATCAGTTCCAATTATGTAAAAATGAGACACCAATGTTTTTTCCGCTTTCAATGCTTTACTCAAGTCTTTGTCCTTAGCATTTTCTTCTTCCCCCAAATGAATCATTATTCTGAATTTACCCTCTGTTTTTTCAAATCCGTCAATTTTAATTTTTTCTTTAACCTCTTTTGTATTGGATACGTGAGGGTGCCTGCAAGGTTCCGGAGGTAAATCGCCGATTGCCACAACTCTAATTTTAGATGCTTCTCTAGGAAGTGATCTATCGTAAATATCGCCGCAGAGTTTTAGTGCTTCTTTTCTATCCATCTCTTGCTCTTTTACATCTAGATTTTTTTCTCTATTTTTGTTTGCTTCTATTTCTAATTTTTTAAGAAATTCATGTGTTATCTCTCCATCCAATTCTCTCCAATTAAGTATAGATTTATTCCCATTAATCTCTGAAATGCTAATAAACGCTTTCCCGGTTAATTTTTTTGCAGTATCATAAACAAGATGTGATATCGTCTCCATTATGGCTTGAAGATTATTGCTATCATCTTCAACACTAAACGCTCTGCTTAATTCAGAAAGCGGGTGTCCTTTGCATGAAATATTAAATGATTTATACCAGCCAAAAGGTGCTCTTGAAACAGTAAGTTCTTTTGATAATTCTTTTTCTGCCTTTATCAGAAATTCTTGTGCTATATTTGGCTTTGAAAGGTTTGAACTTAGGTGTGCATACGGATAAATCAGGATATTTTTTGCCTTAACTTGTTCTACAATACTCTTTACTTCTTGGACATATCTCTCTACCGTGCCCTGAATATTTTTTTCATCTCCTTCTTCAACAGCTGTGAATACAACCAGCACTTCTTCATATCGCTTCTTCTCCTTGACTGGAAGCTCCTCTGCATCTTTTATCGCCTTAGTAAGCGGTTCAACTTCTATATAGTCTGAATGTACAGTAAGAATTCGCATAAGCAATCATCTCTAGATAATGTAATATATAAAAAAATAAAAAGAGATAAGTTACTTGGGTTTTTCTCCTCTGGCTACCTTATCAGCAATAACTGCGATTTGGCCGCATGCAGCATGTTCATCAGCAAGGCGATCAGACGGTGGTTTTTTAGCAATTGGAATTCTGGCAATTGGAACTCCTTTCCCTATTCCTGCTTCTTCTCTTCGTACCATAAAACAACTTCCCATATAAACACCTCTTTACTTGAAATTATATTTTGAAAGAGCGACCTCTGCACGTAACCTAGTATTATCGCATCTACTGTTATCCATAACATCTAATAGCCCATTTATATTGTCGTGTTTTGCAAGCCAGTCTACTGCACGATATCTCTTGCGTCTATCATTATCGCTTATCGCCTTCTTTACTCTTTCTATATGAAGTGGTTTCATCTTCCCACCTCCTGCAAGTATCGCAAGATAGAAGTTCGCGATACTTTGAATACGCATGCTAATTCGCGTATTGTGAAATCGCCTGCCCAGTAAAGTTGCCTTACATACTGGCGACCATCTGCATCCAATGCTGATTTTCTTCCTCTATTTTTTATTCCATTACACTGTTTCTAACCACCCTTTGTTTTTTATTTCCATTCTTATCACCCCACATATTTTTCTATTAGTAATACTAACCCAAGAAAAAAACTCAAAGTTCTCTAGGGATTGGACTGACAAAATTAGAATACTGTAGTTGTTCCTAAACCTAGATCTCCAGACATATTAATCAGTATTACTTACGTTTGTTCTATTTAAAAACCTTTGTCACGATTAAGCACTGCTTGTCACGAAATTGTTTGAACCTGCAGGTTAGGTTCGTGTGGTAAATTCTTAGTATTGGTTTTTTTCTTTTTTCCAGCAATAAGCCCAAATACCTCATGGCCCGCAAGTAGTTTCACATAGTTTTTAACAAAAGTCAAAAATGCCTTGGGCCTTTCAATAATCAACTTACCGTCACGCCAGCGCGCTCCAAACCCAAGGCGCATAAGCAGAATCTCATCTGCCGGATTTGCCTTATCAACAAATACAAACCCTTTCTCATCTATACCGCCTACGCTATCAAACAAACCAGCTAAGTAGCTAGCTGCATATTCGTTCAGATATTTAAAGCGCTCTAACTGCTCGTTTTCAATATCCTGAAAAAATTTTCTATACGCAGTATGGTAAAAATAGATCTTTTTGTCATCTATAAGCAATTTATCAGAAGTAGTTAGTTGCCTATCAAGAACTTCCTTGGAAAATAGTTCTATATGCTCCTTTAAGCCCCGGACACCCAAACCCTCATATGCGCGTCGCTTGCGCCAAAAACCTATTATATAAGCAAGTTCTGGGGTTAGTTTGATTTTCATTGAGAAAACCTCCTGGTTTCCCAATTGTTCGCGTGAACAATGGGCATATTGTTGCAATGCAACAATCATGTCGAGATATTTGTCGGAATTTTTTTGCATTGACGCGTATCGCGTCAAGTCTTGTCACGATTTTTTTGCCCTCGTGACAATGCCCTGACGACAATTCATGCAATCACTTTATAAAAAACCCAAACGGGTTTTTCTTCATACTGTTTCAAATTTCTTAGTTGGAATAACTACTGAACGTTTACCTTTAATAAATTCCTCAATTTCCTCTGCAACCAATTCATCAATCTGAGAAGCAAACCAATTCGCTGCCTTAATAGAAACATAAGCGCGCTTAAATAGCTCACCGATCTCCTTTTTCTCTGGTTCTGTGAATGGCTCTTTATCCTCTGTAATACGATGATTGGCCTTTTCCAATAAATCACTAAAGCGGTTTATATCTTGGTCACTTGCACCACCTGCGCTTAATGCAGACAATATCCCTTTAGCAAGAATAGTATTGCGCTTTCCAGTTCTATTAAGCAAACGCTCTAGTTTTTTTATGTCATGCTTTGGCAATCTACCAAGCCTTGCTGCTGATACCACGCGCTTTGTGAACTCTGAGAAACTTCCAAGTAATTGCATGAGATAAGATTGATAAGTATGATTTATTAAATTTATCATGGTGATAGTAGCTGGTGATTTTATGTCAGATACTCAACTAATAAATTCTGCTGGGAATGGAGATTTAGAAGGCGTAAAGCAAGCTTTGGATAAAGGCGCGGAAGTAAATGGTAAAGAACCGCAGATCGGTGCAACAGCACTAATAGCCGCTTCTATAATGGGGCACACTGAAATTATGAAATTACTGGTGGAGAAAGAAGCAAATGTTAATGCAGCTGATAATAACGCTTTTACTCCATTAATATATTCTGCTGCAAAAGGCAATGTAGAAGGAATTAAATTATTATTAGAACATGGCGCTAATGTAGATACAAGAAATGCAAATGGAGAAACTGCGCTAATAAGGGCTGCTGGCGAAGGGCATGCAGATGTTGTTAGAATATTAATAGAAAAAGGTGCAGATATTGAGGCAGAAACTAGTGAGGGTGGTAATGCACTTATACTTGCAGCAGATAACGGACATACGGAAGTTGTAAAGGTATTACTGGAGAAAGGTGCAAATAAAGATCACTACCATAAATATTCGCCAAAGGTTGCTTATGATTATGCGAGGCGAAAGGGATTTCATGAAATTGAAGAGCTACTAAAACCAAAGGTTGAGGCTGCGCCAGAAATAAAAAAACCAACAAAAGAAATAAGTCCTACAGAACAGATCATGGCAAATGTACAGCTAGTAAATGCAATAGGAAACAGGAATATAAAAGGAGTTGCGACAGCTATAGAGAACGGAGCAGATGTTAATGCAAGTGTTGAAGATGATTATCCTATAATAAAAGCTACGTATTATGGGTATGCAGAAATTGTAGAACTACTTATAAAACAAGGTGCAAACGTAAATACAGAAGATTCTACAGGAAGAAGATCAATAACAATAGCTTGCGCTGCAGGATTTGTAGATATTTTAAAATTATTACTTAATAACAATGCTGAAATCAAAAAGGTTTATATGGTTGCTAATGACGAGATTATGAAAATGCTTGAAGAAGCACAGAAGAAATAATTAATAAATAAACATACTTCATCTACTTATGCGATTCAGGGCAATAATATTCGATATGGACGGCGTACTTGTAGATTCGCAACCATTACATTTTGCTGCAGAAAAGAAAGCTATTGCGCATTTTGGCAGTGCAATTACAAACAAAGAATTGAAAAAATATTTGGGCTGGACAGAAGATGCATTTTGGGAAGAGATAATAAAAAAACACAGACTTCGTGCTAATGTTGGAGAAATAAAAAAATTTGAAAGGCCCTTATATGAAGCATTATTGAAGAAAAAATTAATGGCCAGCAATAACTTGCAGCGCTTTTTGAATAAACTAAGGAAAAAAAGATTTAAACTAGCTGTTGCTTCGTCATCTCCAATAAGATGGATCGATATGGTGTTGGCAGGATTAAAAATAAAAAACTACTTCGACGTTACTGTTTCAGGTGAAGAAGTTAGGAAAAGTAAACCATTTCCGGACATATTTATAGAAACTGCAAAGCGCCTAGGCATTAGGCCAAAACTCTGTATAGTAGTAGAGGACGCTCCGGCTGGCATTAAAGCTGCAAATGCAGCGAATATGTTTTCTATTGCATTAAAAACAAGAATCAATAGGAGGATGGGTTTTTCTGATGCACGTGCTATAATAAAAAACTTAGCTGGTTTATATAAAATAATAGATAGAATTGAGCGGATATCATGAAATACCCAGTTAACGTTAATGAAGTTAAGAAAATCCAGAGCAACATATGGCAGATGATTAGTAGCACGTTTGCATTGCGCAAAGGCAAACAAGGCGAACCGCTACCTATTTTTGGACATTATGGCGGTGTGTTTCAAGTTGGGAATGAGCAATTAGTTATGCATTGTGATGGTGTTGGAACTAAAGTACTCGTTGCGCAAGCACTTGAAAAATATGATACAGTTGGAATAGACGCAATTGCAATGAATGTAAATGACATAGTTTGCATGGGCGCTGAACCATTGGTTGGTGTTGATTATTTAGCATTAGCAAAGGAAGATGATGCGCTTGTTAGCGAAATTATGAAAGGCTTAGTAGCTGGTGCGCAAGAAAGCAATTGCGCAATTATTGGTGGCGAAACTGCAATTGTTCCAGAACTACTTAAAAACGACAAAACATTTGATTTAACATTTACAGTAATTGGCAGGATAATAGATAAGGTAATCACTGGCCAGGCAATTCAGAAAGGTGATGTGCTTATTGGTTTAGAAAGCAGTGGATTACATAGCAATGGTTATACGCTTGCGCGCAAAGCGCTTGATATTAAAAAATGGGGGAAAGAAATGCTTGTTCCTACGCGCATTTATGTTAAGCCGGTACTTGATGTTATTGCGCAGCATGAATTGCATGGCATCGCGCATATAACTGGCGGTGCATTTAGCAAATTAACTAGATTAAATAAAGAATTTGGTTTCTCGCTAAACGCTATGCAGAAAATGCCAAAAATATTTGAAGCGATTAATGAAAAAGTTAATGATGTGCGCGAAATGTATAGAACTTTTAATTGTGGAATTGGTATGGTTTTAGTTGCAAAAAAAGAGGATGAAACAGGAGTAAAACAGTTACTAACAAAACACGGCGTAAAAAACCAAACTATTGGAGAGATAACAGATAAAAAAGGAGTTTGGTTAGAATATGAAAATAAAAACTTCGAACTATCATAAAAATTGCAAGTGGGACACACTTTTAAAAATGGTTTAGAATATAAGAGATTATGCGACTGAATTACTCTCGCACCCCCATACATAAAAAAAGTCCTGCACGAGCATTAATATTAGCTATTTCTCTTATTACACCTCTTATATCTAATCACAGTGGTGAACAAATAACTAGAGTAGAAAGAATAGCTGAAAGCATTGAACAGGAAGATCCAGGTAGAATTGAAAAAATGCTTGAGAGCTTTAATAAGAAAGGTGCTACTAATGAACAGGTTAGTAAATTAAAGAAAATAGCAAAAAAAATAACCAGTTTAAAAGATCTGTCTAGGTATGGGTTAATCATATTAAATGAACAGAAAAAAACTAGAGAGGCATTAAAAGAGGCTGATGCACTAACAATTTTGGAAAAAATGGTAGGTATGCCTAATTTCCAGCCAGATATGATTGATACAATTGCAATTATTGTAAGTAAAGATCATAAAATAAACTATGCACTAAAAGCAGTAA
>JAGVWJ010000041.1:1445-9911 GCA_018304385.1 Microcaldota archaeon | reverse complement strand
ATTGGCAAACCAGACTTGGATGATACATCATAAATATGCAGATATCTTTCTATTGCTTCATTCTCATCTTGTGCAGGAATTATTACTTTATCAATATCGTGGCAAAGTTTCTGATAAAACAACACAAAAAGTTTTTTCTTTAGTATTGCATCATTGATATTTAAGATGTCTAAAGAGTATTTTTTTACTAATATTTCTTTTAATTCATCAAACTCATCCGCTTGGTCATAAAATTTATTTGGATCTTCGAACTCATCAGCATAACCGACTAGTATATTATGAACGATGACTACATCATCGTCTTCCCAATGGCTTTTTAGATCAATAGTATCACTCTCTTTTATAATTATTCTAGTAGGAATTCTACTTACAAATCCCTTTAATAGCCTTTTTATTGGTTCAGAATCCAGCACTTTAGATTCGTTTTCTAAATGTTTGACCTTTTCCTCTTTATCTTTTAGTTGTATTCCTTGTTCTTCTTTTTGTTTCAGAACGATAGACTGTTTATCCTGTTTTTTTAGGTATAAATATGCTATTAAAACTCCAAATAAAAACAAAATGGTTAAGTTAGACCCAATAAATATACTTATGATCGATAGTACCAATATAAAAACAAGTAAAAAAAATAAAGCAATAAGCCCACCTGTTATCGAAATTAAAAAACTCATAAAATCTGTACTCAAACAACTTTAATAATATTAAGCTTCGATTTTCCTCACCTTCCCAACATCGATAGGGTATCTGGCACCCCCCACTATCTTTAAAAACCTTAGATTCGTAATAATAATGTTAATTATAGGTGATTTATGTGGCAAAACCAATAAGAGCAACTCCGACCTTAAGAGGCGAAGACGCTGTAAAATTTGTAAGAAATATGATAAAAGAATCAAGATATCCTTCTAAAGCCAGAGTTACTACTATAAAAAAAGCACTTGAAGAGTTTAAATATTTTCGTCAATATCTTTAATCCAAATATCTAGATACATCGGTACCGTTCCTTTTTCTCTTTCCATAAGAACGTTAAGGCCTAGTTTTTTATAAAAATGAAGTGGATCACGCTTGGGGTCGGTGTTCCTTTTAGCATCAAGAACTAGAAAACGGCATCCAGCATATTGCTCATAAATCTTTATAGCTACTGCAATTGAAAAACGAATCATTATTGAGCCTACTCCTAAACGCATCTTGGATTCACTAACCGCCATCCTACCGATTTTTAGTGCAGGTAATGATTTGTAATGGATGTCTTTTTCTCTAAAAAAGCTCTTTAAATCAGCATTTAGATTTATAGAATCAACCAGTAATGTGACATAACCAGCTAGTTCTTTGTTTTCTTTTAGAAACCATAGATAAGTAACTGAAATTCCTTGTTTCTGATTAGTCCAAGCATCCTCTAATAAAAATTTCTCGAGTTCTTTTTCTACACAATGAAAAGAGCTTAAGAGTGACAGGTGAGATTCACTAAGCTTTTCGAAATATAAATCTTCTTTTTTTAATTTATTCTCAGGCATAGAAGGACCTACTAAAGATTATCAGAATAAGAATTTAAACATTGGTAATTCCTTGTAACGTTCTTACTCTATTTAGTATTCCATCTTCCTGCGCATTAAGCATACTTCTATACAGCTCTTCCTTTTCTGTGTGAATGTATATCATAGTTGTTTGAGGACTTGTATGTCTTGCAAATCTACTAGTTAAAACTACATTCCCATTATTCTTTCTGGCAAAGTTGCTTACAGCATAATGCCTCAAGCTGTGAGTTGTTAAACGATGTAAAAGTTTTGGTCTTGTGCCTTCTGCAATTCCATAAGTTTCATCCATCTTTGCTTTCCTTATTGCTTTATCAAATAGAATTCTTGCATAACCTACTGAAATATACGGGCAATTATTGCGTCCTGGGTAATATTCGGCACAAAACAAATAACCTTTATGACTGCAAATCTCTTGTTCGTTTTGGGTTATGAAGTCTAGGGTCTCGTTAAAGAGTTGGTTGGGAATTGGAAGATAATCAGTTCTCTTTCCTTTTTCAGTATCTATCCTTAGCTCTTTTGTCTTTAGGTTTAGATCTTTTATGTGAATTTTTACAGCTTCACCGATACGCAAACCAAGAACTGCTTGATATTTGAACAGAAGAATTGCCTTTGGATCTTCCAAGGCATTAAAGAACTTTACAAGCTCATCATCAGTAAAGCCCTTATTCATGCTTCCATATTTTGGCTGTCTTCTTCTTAGAAAACGACGCTTACGAGCATCAGAAAGAATGCCTATTGCCCTAACTAATCTTTGTTTTGGTAAATATCTTCCTAAAAATTCGAGTTCTTCTTTCGCTTTCGGCCAAAGCTCCTTAGTCTCGCGTCTAGTTGGTTTTCTGTCTTGCGTATCTTGTTTTGTTTGGGCCCACATACTTTGCGAAGAAGATATGAAAGAATAAGTTACTTTTTGAGTTACAAGTCGTGCCCAATTTTCCGTCAGAGAAAGGCAGGACTCGAGACTCTGGACAGGAGACCAAAATAAGAAATTGGGCCCGTGGAGAAAGCCAGTTCCCGATTGTTCGATGCGTCGAACAATGGGCGCATTGTTGCCTCTTTTTCTGGGCAACAATTGCGTCCTGTTTCGTGTCTCGTAACAGGAATCATTCGAACTCTGGTGTACCATTTAGCGTCCCAGTTTTTGGGCGCTTTTTCCTAAAAAGCGCAACTCCAGACTTCCGGCTAACTCAGTCGTATACTTACCTGTATTAGAGGTGGACATATAAGACCGGCGCTTTGGTCCATGGGGATACCATGTCTAACCAACTGAGCTACGGGCCCTTACAAAAAACAGTATTACGAACGTTTTTAATAGTTATTTCCGAAAGAATCCCATGCGTTCAACAAATTTTATTTTGATCGGCGTTGTTTTATTAGTATTAGTAACTTCTGTTTTTGCAGTAACATACAATTACGGCCCAGTCAGCTCTATTGTATTTAATATAGAAGAAGGAAGCGTCTCAATTTTTAGCATAAACGCTGTTGGAAGTTACTCCTCTGGCATTTGTAGTGTTTCGTCAACTTCAACCGCCTCTTTATCATACCCGAGATTTGATAGCGGACTCGCAGACGGCGCTACACTTAAAAAAGGTGAAAAGGTCAATTTCAAAATTAGAGAAACGGGAACAACTGAACCGGTAGATATTACCTTAGAGATAACGGATATTGACGCAACATTTACCAAGGATTGCAGTTTCTGGAATCCGTCCAATTGCGATTGTGAAAATCCACAAAATAAAAAAGTGTCCTTCAAAGTGACTGTACCAAGCACTTATTATTGTGATGATCCTGATGGAAATGATATAAACAATTTTGGTACTGCAGCACAACGATTGATAAGTTCTTCTAGAACTGGAAATAACATTGACTTAGCTGCTGGTGCCTTGGATAAACAAGATGATTTTTGTTATGGCGCTGGTGTCCGTGAAAGATTTTGTTCTATCCCAAGTGAGGGAATTAGAACTCACCTCAGTCAAACATGTTCTGCAGGAAAAACATGTGTAAACGGAAAATGTGATATAATAGTTATTGCGCTTCCGCAATGCACAGATAGTGATGGTAGTAATATAAACACGAAAGGATCAGTAATCCGAGGTAACACCTTGTGGGACGAATGTGTTGATGAAAACACAGTAAGAGAGTTTAGTTGTAGTGGACTTAGCAGAGTAAATACAACTGTTGCATGCGGAGCAGGAAGCAGATGCAATGATGGAAGATGTGTTAGTTTAGCTTTGGTAGATTTTTGTATTGACAATGATAATGGCGAGGCATTAACAGTAAAAGGAACAGCACGCACTGGCGTGCGTAATCCAGAAACATTAACAGAAACAGAAGTAAATGAACAGACAGATTACTGTTTTGGAAGTAATGATGTCGTAAATGAATATGTATGCGAAGGCTCTAACAGAATATTAAGAGAAAAACCTTGCCCTGCTGGAACTGTGTGCAGTGATGGCGCGTGTGTTGCCAGTGCTGTATCCATTACTGCATTTTGCACTGAAAATGATGGTGGAAGAGAATATAATATAAAAGGAATAACTGAAGTAGGGATAAAAAATGCTGCTGGTGTGATAGTTTCAAGCGAACTGTTCCCTGATACCTGTACGGGGGATCGAACAGTAAAAGAATATTATTGTCTTGGAAATGATAAAAACGCTGTTGAAACAACGTGCTCGCCAAACGAACGTTGTATAAATGGTGCATGCACAGGAGGCAGCGCTTCTATGTGCACAGATAGTGATAATGGAATTGATACTAGCAAAAAAGGAACAGTTGAAATAAAACAAAATAATATTGTTGTATCATCTAGTGTAGATGCTTGTGTAAATGAAAAAACTGTGAATGAATATTCTTGTTTAGGCAATGTACAAAGCCTTTCATCTGTTGCATGTGCGCAAGGTCAAGTATGTAAAGAAGGTAAATGTATTGTTAGTGGAGAAGAAAACAAAAAAACAATGAAATTTAGCAAAGGCTGGAACTTATTTTCCATTCCATTTAAGAATGCAAAAATAAGCTCAACTTGCGATGGTTTTGACTTGGTGAAAAAAAGATGGTATTATGATAGTGAGACAAAGCAATGGACGCACCCTGTAAGCTTAGAAGAAGGAAAAGGTTATTGGTTTAAGACAAAGGATGATTGCACTGTAGACGTAGAAGGGGATAGTTTTGATATAAGTTTAAAATTAAATAAAGGATGGAATCAAATTGGATCTTCATCGCAAAAAGAAGAATTCGAATCATTGCTTGCTAGCTGCGATGTGATACATGGTCCTTGGGGTTATAGCACTGAAGATAAAAAATATGAAAAGGCAGATAAAGTACTAGTCGGTAATGGTTATTTTGTAAAAGTAAGCGAAACGTGCGCATTGGAATGATCTTATGGCAGATGGAGAATTTAGTACATTGCCTGGTGCAGAACCTGAAAAGAAAATAGAAGTAGCACCTGCTGCTAAACCAGTACCTAGTGTGCCAGCACCATCTAAAGGAAATTTTGCTCGGAATATATTAATCGCTCTTATTATAGTTGTAATAATAATAGCTGGCGTGGCTGCTTATATGGGGTATGTAAATGTTCCTGGAATAACGCCTAAGAAAGATGTTATAGCTCCTACTCCGACGCCTGTTCCACAACCTCCACCTCCTCCAGAAGAAGAGGAAGAAATGCCACCACCTTTGCCTGATGAATAATATTAAGCGCGACCAGCTGAAACTTCTAATCTGGCAACTGCTTCTACTAAGTTAATAAGATTCGCTGTAAAACCGTCTATGTTATTATACCAAGTTGTAAGAACAATCATCCCGCCCATTACAAATGTAAATTGTTCATCTACAACAGAAGCAACATCAGCATGATCAATTACAACATCCTCAAGAACCAGTTTTTCAGATGAATATGCCATGACACCTTTTAAGTTTGTTTCCGCAGCATTTTTAAGAGCGGTCCTGAGTTCTTCTGTGGTTACTGGTTTCTCTGGATTAAGAACAGTTATTGCAATTGATCCATTAAATAAAGGAACTCGAAGCGCAAAACCATCTAGTTTTCCTTTCAGGGATTTGACAATATCACCAACTGCTTTTGCTGCCCCGGTTGTTGTTGGTATCAAATTAAACAAGCTTCTTCCTTTTCTTTCATCTGCATTAGGAACATCATAAATAAACTGCTCGGTTGTTACTGCGTGAACAGTTAGCATAAATCCACCTTTAACTCCAAATGCTCTTTCTATAACTGAGAGAGGGAGCGAGATGCAATTTGTTGTGCAAGAGCCATCTGCGATTACTCTATGTTCAGGTCTTAAGTCTTCATGATTTGCTCCATAAACAACAGTAATGTCGCTTTTCTTAGCAACTGCAGATATAACTAATCTGGTTGCACCAGCTTCTAGATGGGCTTGAGCAAATGCTGGATCTTCTGCTGCAAATCTAGAACAATCGATCACAACTAGGTTTGGATCTTTTTCTTTGAGCCTTGCGTATGCTTCTGCGAGTTGTTGTGGACTTTTGAAACCTGTTACAAAAATGCCGCTTGGTTCACCAGCAGCTGAACCTAATGAGAGAAATGACTGTGGTTCATGGGCAACAAATCCCCCATCATTAACAGCTAATATATCTCTTAATAATTGACGATCTGAACGATCTTTAGCGCCTCTTACTATGTGCCTTTTTAATGCAGCTGGATCAGCAAATGCTGGATCATTTATTAAGCCAACCATTGGTGGTTTTTCTCTTATAAAAGATGAGGGTGGGCGCCTGCGATCATAAGAACGAAATAAGATTTCTCTGGCTGCAGCTCTACCTATAACGCCAGCTCCATTTATTGCTAATATAGCCATATCTCCACCTCTAAATAATTAGTTATTTTTACTATATATAAGCGGATAAGATTTTTAAATTATACTGCAGGCATGAAGAAATGCTAAAACTTTGACATGGGATGGGCTGAATAAAGCGATTCCAAGTGCTTCCTCAACATTCGTTGCTTCAGGGCCAGATGATATTAACTCTCCTTTATGATATAAAAATCCACAATCTCCATATCTTGGAAAAATATTTCCGTTAACATAAATCTTCCCTGCGGCCATTCCATAGCCCGTATCATGTCCACTATTTCCATTTATTGTAAGCGTTCCACCTAGCATAAGAAATCCTGCACGAACATTAGCATTTCCATTAACTGTTATTGATCCGCTTATCATGAGCTTTCCAACTCCATAATCAACATCGCCATCGATGACTACGTTTTTTGTATTGAAAGCACCTAATCCGTCTGGTTTCACATCTAAATGTCTAGTGCATACACGAAAATTTTTTCCTTTCGCATGATTGATTAACACACTTAAAAATATGCCTGCTTTCGCAGCAAAACCCTCTTCCTCCTGAAATTCTGCGAGCGCAATACTAAATCTTTCAACATCCTTTGCCGAGTATTTCAAATGCTTTAGATGCTCGAATATTTTTGCGTATGGTCTTTCAACTGCTTCAAGCACATCATAAGAATCAATTGAACCGCATTCTCTCCATACTTTTTTTATTGCTTGAAGCGCTTTGCTATCTTCTTTTACATCTGGTTTTCTAACTGGCTGAGATACTTCTGGTTGATATCTTTTGAATGGATCAATTGCTGCAGCTCTTCCAATTCTTTTAGTGGTGATCATAATATCACTCATTGGTTTTGAGTTGTGGATTTTGAGTTTCAGGACTGGATCGAGAACTTGACAAAGTTCGAGACCGACAAATCGACGATTCGATTTGTGGTCCATTTTTTGCTTTGAGCAAAAAATTGGAGAATTGTCCGGCAGGACAATCGGAAACTGAAAACCCAAGACTGACGAATGCAGCCCCAAAATAACGGGACGGCTGGAGATATAGGTCGATGCCCTTCCTCCTGCCGTCGAAGTAGAACTCGTCGCAGCCACGAAGCAAAAGGCCGACATAGGACCAACCCAATCGCAATGAATGTCTTGCTTTTTCTGATTTTTCTACTGGTTCACCTTGGGGGATTTTTGTCTCCGGATGTGGGTTGTACCAATCGTCTCGTTTAGGGAAATTTTCTATTAGATGAATAGTTGCATCTTCAACTGGTTTAACTTCATATTCGTTATTTCTTTTTAATTTATTTCGATCAAAAATCCGTGACCACATACTAGGTTTTTTTGAAATTTCTAAAATTTCAAAGTCTGGGTGATCCATTACTAATGCACAGTTTCTTTTTCCTCGAAATTGTTTTGGAATTTTGAATGAAATAAAATACACTTCATTTTCACTAGTAAATGTAAATGTTACTTTTTTTCCGAATTTCTTTTCTGGTTCTTCATAAATGACTAATGTTCCGGTCCATTTCCAAGAACCGTAAAGTCTTTCGAGTAATTTAATATCTTCTATTTCTGTCAAAATTTTATCATGAATGTCATTTGGCACAATTAGCTTTCCTTCTCTTTTTGCGAAAGCTAATGCTTCAAAGAAATCTAAATTTGGATGAAATTCAATTACTTGTAAAAGCTGCTCAGCAGTCATACTTCTTAGCATTTCTCTTGTTCGTCTTATTGCCTCCTGCCTATTGCCTACAACCTCTTGCTCTCTTACTTTGTGGGTTGGTTCTGGTTTGTATCTGCCAAATAATTTATCAGCTGCCAAACTAGTCTCACGTCTCGAAACCACAGGCTGGCTGCGGGAAACTGGAAACCGAACACTGGAAACAGTCTTGCTCACTGCTGAAGGCCCATTGCTCAAGGCTAGCTTACCCATCCACCTGCACCCCCTGCAAAGCTGTTTAGATGGCGTTGTGTTGCCCTGCGACAAACCTCTGGAATTCTCTTAATATCACCTGGCTCATCGATCCTCTCTATATTAATTTTATCCCCATAATCATCTGCTAAATCCTGTGAATAGCCATGCGCTAGGATAACTGTTGCACGATTCAAATGTGCATGCTCAGCAAGGAATG
>JAGVWJ010000041.1:0-1351 GCA_018304385.1 Microcaldota archaeon | reverse complement strand
TAAAGATTGTACATCTCTGGCCCAAGCATTGCTCTTATCATTTCAAGATCAACAGTTGTACCACCGCCCTGATAAGCGCTTATTGCAGCTAGTGCATCCATTAGCTCGCGCGTATAAGGTAAATAGAAAGAACTACCACTAAAGTTAATCACACCTATATATCCATCATGCAAATGATAGGATCTGGATGTACAGAAACCACCTAAAACAAAGTATGATATTACATCCTTTGGGTTTGGTGTGCTGCCACTGCTGTCAATAACAATAAGCGCATGCGGAACTTTGTAATCCCTGGTTTTTATTCTTCTTTCAGTTATTCTTATTTTTTTAGTAACCCCTGGTAACAGTAATCCGCCAGATGTATGCGGCAATGCAAGTAGTGGGTCGCCTGCTGCGCGCCATCTTTCAACGCTGCTCCATGCACGTATGCTCGCCCTTGTTGGAAGGAATTTTTTTGTTGCAACCAAAGGCCATTTCCTGGATAATTCTAAATAATACTCTAAAACCTCTCTATCTACTGTTAATTCCCCTTCAGATGTTCCTATGCCATGGCCTTGTCCTTTTGCTGGAACTGCATCTAATTTGCCACCGTGTTTTCTAATCCATTCCCTGATTGCTTCGTATTCCTTTCTAGTTACCTTATATGATACCTCTCTAAGTGCTTCTCGAATATCTTGTCCGCTGGCTTTCTTTAGCAGATCACGTATGTCTGAATCTCCATGGCCATCACCTTCTAGAAGTATACGTTTTCCTTGGCCTTTTCCATCTTGTCCGCCTTGCCCACCCTCTTGAGAAAATTTATTTATCATATCAATAATGATATTTCCAAATGTCCATACACCTAGACGCATTGTTTCTGCGCTTTCCTGTGATTTTCCAAAATCAATCTCTAACATTCTTTGCAAATAGTTTAAGAGTAAATTTTTGATTAAGAATGTTCTGTGCTCCAATCCAGTAACATATCGACTATGCTCATCTTGCGAGATAGCACCAACATTTTTAAGTTTTGTCAAAATAGGTAATGCCAAATCATGAAATCTGGCTGCTCTTTCTTTAATTCTTTCGAAAACTGCTAGTGTATCTTCAGTAGCTTCTAACTTTTTTCTATCCAGTGAGTCTGAAATGCACGCCTGTAAATCACCATCTGTTATGTAACCTCTTGCATTCATTTTTTTTATTATATCATTGTTCTCCTTTTCCAATTCTGTCCTAAATGCTTGAGGAAGAGAAGCAAAATCACCCTGTGTTTCAGCTTGCCAGGATCTTATTGTCATGGTTAGTCTATTGTATTCGGTTTGTGTTATTGCTTTTTGTTCTTTCATTTTTTCAATTAGACTTAACACGTTCTCTT
>JAGVWJ010000047.1 GCA_018304385.1 Microcaldota archaeon | reverse complement strand
TCAGCAATTTTCTTATCACGAAGCAATTTGGCGCAAATGCTTGCAGCGGCAACTATTGGATAATTTTCATCTGCCTTATGCTGTGCCTCGAATTTTTTAACTCCAAACGTTTCCATACGCTTTTGAAAGGTATATGCATAGCGATCTGGTAAATCAATCATTACATCTGCATCTATATGCTTAATCAAATTAGCCATTGCCTTTGCTTCTATGTCATTTAGATTCATTTCAGCCATCATTTTGTTTATATCAGCAGCGCTAATCTCAGCCCATTTAAATGTGCAAAACTGCTTAAGCTGCTCGTAAATCTCAGAGCGTTGCTTGGCACTAAGCTGTTTAGAATCTTTTTTTCCCAATTGCTTGAGCCTCTTTTCATCATTACGACTACAGTAAGCTAAACAAACAACCAATGGGCCGATGACGCTTCGTACAGGGTAAATTCATACCTCTCTGCCTGCTTCATCCAGCCCTGCGATAATACTAATCACACACCAGCACCTCCATATTATTAGTATTTTTATTCCATCCGTAACCTTCCCTATCAACTAATCCTAATTCTTTTAATTCATTAAGCCTTCTTGAAACTGATTTTTCATCAATTTGCAAATTATTCGCTATTTCATAGATTTTCTTTGGTTTATCTAGAAGGTTCATTATTTTCATTTTAGTTCCAGATATTGGAATTATTCTGGAATTGACACTAAGCCAGTAATCTCTGCTTCTAACTCTAAAATTTTTGATCCCACCTTCTCTTTTTAATTTTGTTAGTATACTCTGGATTCTACTTTGGCTCCTATTAAATTTTTTAGCTATCTCTGAACTTGTTCTAGGTTTGTTTAAATAATTTAGGATAGTATTTCGAATATGATGCTTTTCGTAGTGCCATTGTTTGTATGAACTATAAACTTCCCAGAATTTTTTCTTTTTAATTGGGTGAAGATCAGCAATATTAATATCTGCTAATTTTTCCCAATTTTTCCTACCAAAAATTTCATAAGAACGTCCTCTTTTAGAAAATCTAAATTCGATATTAAAATATTTCAAAATTTGGTTGATAAGTTCAATTGGTTCCTTTTGAGCTATTCTTAAAGTTCTATCAGAATGTGAGCCTGTTTTTATATTTCCTTCTCCAGCAAAAAAGCCACGTAAAATTGCTGCATAAAACCCTTTTCCAATGCAAATTTCACCCACAATTTTTCTCCACTCTTTCATGAATTTTACATTCGCTATCCTTAGAATGAAGTAAGGTTTATTGGCTCTTATATCTAAATAATAACGTATGTTTCTTATTGGGAGGTTTATATTGACTTTTTGATTTTTATCTGGCAGATATACGTAAAGTCGATAATTCTCAGCTTTGAATAATTTATAGAGAATATTGTAAGAAAACTCTATAAGTTCAAAAGAATTGTTCGTTATAGTTATCTCGTTCTTAGATCTGTCATCACCTTCAGCTACCCAAAGCCCTACTAATTCTGCAGTATCATCAGAAAAATACATGTTTTTCATATTAATATCATCAACATTAACATTTATTTCCCTTTTCATGTCAAAAACCTCCATGCCTATGCCGCCTTACTTTTACGTTTTAGGCAGAGCAGAGGCTGGAGGTTGAAACAACCGAAAGCAAGAGGGAAAAAACATAAAAATATTAAAACCTGAAACGAGCCGCAATAGCTTTTATTGGTTTCTGTTGTCAAACAGAACTGCGAAGCAGCTCGACCATTAAATGTTTTGCGGTGAAGTGAGAAATAGTATTAATCAGAAAAGGATTATAAAATAAGTCGAAAAGGCTCAATGCCCACTGCCCAAGGCAGTAGTTACTGCATATTCCTTTTTTCGATAATAACATAATCGCCGACAGCAAGTACATTTTCATACTGCACAAGAACCATACCGTCTTCTTTGCGCATCTTGCCAGCTAGTCCATTATCTGGATTTGGTTCAACTACCAGTGTTTCGATTTTTCCTGTAACTTCGTTTACATTCAAATCTACTAACCTTCCGAATTCTTCTCCATCATTAGTTATAACTTTTTTCTGAGAAAGTTGTCTTGCAATTACATATTTTGACATTGGCTCACCTAAAAAAAACATTAGACCTTTTATGCCTGATGGCTCTTTGTAGTTTAATGTTTATAAAGCTAATTATTTCCTCTATCTATTTATATTCCTTTCGTTTTTTCCATTTTTTATTATACTATGAAGAGTTTTTAATATGCCCCACAATGTTAATAGGGCTAATATTAACGGGATTACTGCAATATGGCTGAAAAAATCTGGTAGTCTTAACAGTGATATAGTAATAGGGGTTATAAAGAATAGAATCATCATTACTGTAAGTTTTATTGTACTATATAATAATTTTTTTTCTAGTTCAATATGTTTTCTATCAACCATCCTAAATGTTGTTACTGTTTCAGATATAATTTTGTCTATTGATTTGAACACGATTATACCAAATACTAGGAATATTGCTATATGTATTATTGCTCTTATCATAAAGAGTAGGCCTTCTGAAAAATTTAATATGTTTAGATCCTCGAACACTGTTGCAATCAACAGAAGTGCGCCATTAATTATTACGAATGTTGCAACGTAAATTATGAGGTTTTTTAGTTCCTTCATATAAGTATTAAAAAGCCCGCCACCAGGTTCTATCTCCTTTATTATCTTACTTATGTAATTTGCAGTTACCCTTCCATCATACCTAGTCTTTGGCGTTATTTTTCTGAAAATTAAATCTTCCACATATTTTTTATTTATTATTACTATTCCAGATAATAATGATGTTAGGAATACTGCAGCAGCTGTTAAACCAACAAAATCAAAAGATATAAATTTTCCAGCTTCTCTTGCAATTAGCAACGAGAATTCACCAACTGAAAGCATTGTTAAACCAGCAAAGATTGCGCTTTTTCCATTTTTTTCCAGTGCATATACGGATAGTGACACACTTGCAAATTTTGCAACCATACTTGTTATTACTATTAACGATAGCACTAACCAATGCTGCGATATTATATCAATACTAAAATGCATGCCCATTGAAAGAAAGAAAAATGATGAGAAAAATAAGCCAAATGGCACAATTGTTTTCTCTATTCTTTTGAATTCTTTCAAGTTGCTTATCAGGCTGCCTGCTAAAAACGCACCAATCGATGGCTGCAAACCAATAAAATTTGCCAATAACGCAAATAATGCAGCAGTAGTGAATGAAGCAAATATCAATACTTCATCTGTTTTCATTCTTGATATATGTTCAAATATTTTTGTTATGAATCTTTGTACTAGTATATAAGCTATTACCATGACAGTGAGGGATTTTACAATTGACACTATTAAGTCAGTTGCGTTTATACCAATGCTTACTGGAAGGCTTGATACAAATGCAAGTATGAATACCGCGATTATATCTTCAAATATCAAAACAGCAAATAAAAGTGCTATCTCCTCCTGCTTTATTTGTGTTTGGTCTTTTATAAGTTTTGAGAATATAGTTGTGCTTGTTATTGAAAATAAGGCGCCTAATATAATAGATTCTAATATCCCAATGCCAAACAGCAGTGCGATCTCATAAACTATTATGAATGTTAGGCATAGTTTTGCAATTGTCATCAATAGCGCACGTAACCCAAGTTTTATTATTTTAGATAAGCTGAACTCTATGCCGATTACAAACAGCAATAACGTTGCGCCAATATCAGCAAACGAATTAATTGTTTCATTTTCTTTTACTAATTGAAGCGCATTTGGCCCTATTATTGCGCCAGCAATAAGCACGCCAACAACTGGCGGTAACTTTAGTCGTGTTGCAGCCAGTATTCCAATAACTAACGAAAGGAACGTTATACCTAACTCTTCTATAGCTGACATGAAATTCTAACTCTTTTTTATGCGGGAAGGGGAAGTTTATTATTATTTAATGTTTTTAAAGTTATTGTATGTTGCATATTAATTGGAATAATATTGTAGAGCTATGCGAAAAATTAGCTAAGCGGGTTGCGAGTTATAACCCAGATGTACTAATTGGTATATCTCGTGGCGGGTTAGTTCCAGTTCGTTTGTTAAGCGATTTGCTTGGAAATTCAAAAGTTGCAATAATAAAAATAGAATTTTATAAAAAAATCGGAAAAACAAAGGATAAACCAAACATTACTCAAGCACTTAATTATAATGTAAAAGGAAAGCGCGTGCTAATAGTTGATGATGTTTCAGATACTGGTCGTAGTTTAATCGTAGCGCGCGAGCATGTTTTAAGCAAAGGTGCAAAAGAAGTGAAAATTGCAACATTACATTATAAGCCGCATTCTAAACTAAAGCCAGATTATTTTGTAGAAACAACTAGCGAGTGGATTGTTTATCCCTGGGAGATTCATGAAACTGAAAGGGAAATGAAGAAGAAACTGCAATGAGCATTGAGCAATGGGCAGTGAGCCAACTAACTTCTTACTGGAGTAAATAAAGATAAAGTTCCAATTCCTATATTATCATCTGTTCCATCTTTTATTTTATCACTGTATCGTACCTCAAGGCCAGCAGCTTTGGCAATCTCAAAATCTGGATTACCTTCTGAAACTAAAACAAAATGCGCAACAATTCCATTATCTTTTACGAGTCTTCTGCAATATCCTTGGGTCATGAATTCTAAGAAATCTCTAAGGATACCACCGTGGAGAATATTTTTCATATAAGTAGATTCTATTTCTTCTAGCTCAGGATGCTCAGATCTGAATTGACTTCTATCCAACCAAAACATTTCGTTCAAAGCAGCACCTATTCTTTTCAACATTATCGAAGCTGAGCTGCCTATGGGTGCACCAAAAAACATGGACGAGAATACCAAATCAAGCTTTCCAATATAATCTAGTGCAGATTCATCTAGTTGGTAAAGAGAAACTGGCAAATACACTACTCGCTCTGTTTCTGCTCTTTGCTCACCAAGAAATCTTGGGCTAATTGTTGGGTCAACCCCAACATAAAGAGATGGTTTGGTGCCTACCTTTCTTAAAACTTCTAAGATTATCGTTTCTCCATTTTCATTAACTGGTCCGCATCCAATGTCTATTATTGATTTTCCATCAACCAGATCTAAAGTTCTTACTATTATCTCTCCTCTGTTGGCTCTTATTGATGTGCCTTCTCCAGGTAGTTCCCCCACTCCACATATAGGGTCTGGTGATAGTTTTAGTGCATTAAGTACCTTTGCCACTTTAGCAACCTGTTGTGGCATGTTCGGAGTAATTAGAATAGGCTTGTGTTCTCTAGCTAGTAATGCCATAATTATATTACTATTTAACTGTTTTTAAATCTTCCTTTTTAGCCATTTTTGGCAACTATTATAATTAGTATTACCTTAGCCTAATAGCTTCCAAATCATTGAGCGCTCGCGCTTCTTTTCTAAGCATCATGCTGGCTGATTGCGCTAGCTCTTCTGTTTTTCCCCAATCGCCATGCAATGTTAGTATGCGCTCTGGAGTTGGTCTGACATTTCTTAAATAAGCCATTAATTGATCTCTAGATGCATGGCCTGAAAATCCGTCTGCAGTTCTTATTTGCATATTAATATTCAACGTTTTAGCGCGTCCATCGTCGCCAGTTATCATTAATTCTTTTTGACCGCGCTGCAGTTTACTTCCCAATGAAAGCGCGCTTTGATATCCAACAAATACCAATGCATTTTTCGGATCATCTGCTAATAGCTGCAGATAATCATAGCTTGGTCCGCCATTAAGCATGCCGCTCGGTGCTAGTATTACAGCAGGTTCACCATTAGCAATAGTTTCCTTGTCAGTTCCTTTTGCTACTTTTATCATTGGTGATTCAAATGGTGAGTTATCACCTAATATTCTGCGTTGCAGCTGCTCGCGCATATATTCTGGGTATGCAGTATGTATTGCGCTTGCTTCTAGTACCATACCATCTATGTAAACTGGAATATTAAAATCAGGGTTTCTTCGATAATACTCTTCTAGTATAAGCAATAACTCTTGGCTTCTTCCAACAGCAAAAACAGGAATAAGCACCTTGCCCCTTCTATTAGTTGCCTCCTTTATCATAGTTATTAAATTCTGTTCGGCCATCATTCTATTTGAGCCAATATCATTCTTCCCACCATAAGTACTTTCAATAAGCAATGTTTCAACACGCGGGAAGTTTGTATGCGCAGGGTCAAATAATTTTGTGAACCCATATTTGAGATCTCCGGTATAGATTAAGTTGTGCTCGCCTTCACCAACATGCAGATGCACAATCGCGCTTCCTAAAATATGGCCAGCATTATAAAATGTCATTTTCATCTCTGGCGTAATGTCTACTACCTCTCCATAGTCTACTGTGATAACGTGATGCAATTCTTTTTGTATGTGCTTCTTTTCATACGGTGGTTCAACGCCAAACGTGCGCTTTGCAAGATTTATGTAATCCTGCTGAAGCAAAACCATTATATCGCGTGTTGGTCTCGTGCAGTAAACCGGTCCTTCATACCCCATTTTGAATAAAAACGGGATGAAGCCCATGTGATCTATATGACCATGGCTAACTACAACTGCATCTATCTGATCAATTGGAAAACCCATCATGCCCAAATACGGATACGCCTTTAGCGGATCACCAGTTGCAGCATTTATTCCAACATCCATCAGTACCTTGCTATGTGGCGTTTGGACTAAGACACAGCTTCTTCCTACTTCGCGAAATCCACCTAAACAAACAAGTCTTATCCAATCGCTCTGTCCTGGATTAGGTTGGCATATTTTTTTACCAATATTTACAAGAAACTTTTTTCTATCTGCTGCTTCATATACCATGCTTTTTCTTATGCCATCTAGTGTTACGCTAGGCATTGTAGGTGTACGCATGGTAATTGGTGCCCAACCTGTTTGTAGCATAATTTCCTTTAGAATGCTTCCGCCTTTTCCAATAACCAAACCAGGCTTAAGTGCTTCAATATGCACCTCGCTAAATTCTGGCACAAATAGAATACTTTTTATGTCTGCTTCTTTTGGAACTATCTGTTGTATAATTTGTTTTGTTTTTTCCGGGTCAAGCACTGCGCTCGCATCTACGCGCACGCTAACCTTTTTCTTAAGCATACCTGCGAGTTGTTTTATTAGTTCGTCATGCGAGTAAAATGCCTTAATGTTTTTCAAGTATATTACAGTGCTAAGTCCTTCAGGTTCTACCTTGACTACTTCGCATTCCTTAGGCATTATCTCAATAACAGTCTTCTCTATTTCTTTAAAGTGCAAAAAAATCACCAGTTTAATATAATATTAAAAAAAGAAAAAAAAGATCATTAATTTTTATTTAGGATAACCTTAATTTCGTCCTTTGTTAATCTTCTAAAACCCTGTTTATTTACTAGGCATAAATCAACGCGCTCACCGCTGGCTGCGTCCCTGCGCATTGCAGCAGCAACTGCCTTTGCAGCTACTGGTAGATTTTCGTCTATTTGTCCATCCTCTTTATATAATTCTTCAAGTACACCATATGCTATTGGCGAGCCACTGCCTGTTGACGTCATCTTCTCTTCTGTAATGCCGCCAAGCATATCTATGCTAAATACGCGTGGTTTTTCATCTATGCCAGCCAGTAGTAACTGAACCCAAAATGGATAATACTTATATTGTGCTAAAATATTTGCTAGCAATGTTGCAGCAGCCTCAACAGTTATTTTTTTCTCATATTTCAATTTGTAGAGCTTTGTTTCTGCTTGCATCCAGCGTACGAGCATTTGCGCATCGCCTACTCCGCCAGCTATAGTCATTGCTATGTGATCATCTATTGCATATATCTTGTCAATATCTTTGCTTGCAATCAAATAACCCATTGTTGCGCGGCGATCGCTTGCAAGTATCACGCCATCTTTGCATGCTAACCCAACAGTAGTAGTACCAGTTTTTCTTGCTTTCTCTACAGTCATTTCAGTATCCATTTATATCACGGGAAGAATAAGATAGATTACCTATTTGCTCACTAAGGTTTATAAAGATTTACACAGGTTTGGAGTTTTCATAGTAATCAGAGTCATTCGATTACGCCTCCTTTATCAACAATCAGTATTCCACGATGGTAAATCCTCCCTCCTTTAATATCTATTGAGATGCACACTCTTCTGCTCGCTCTAATTTGATTATGTTCTCCTAATACAAATCTTCCATTCAGGTGTATCTCACCATTTTCCATCCGGTTTCCAAAACCATCCCTAGCGTTTCCTTCTATCATAATTTTTCCGCCCCTCATTTGTTCTCCGACCCAGGTTCCTGCATTTCCTTTAACTATTATACTTCCCGTGCTCATTCTCATTCCAAGCCAGCTATTTACATCTCCTTCTATAGTAATATTTTTTGTATTCTGGAAACCTAGAACATCTATATCACCCGATAGATGCCTGACATGTAATAAATAATCGTTGTCTTTGCCATTATTTATAAGAGCGCTAAGAAAATGACCCGCCTTAAATGAAAAAGCCCATTCACTGGCAAATTCGCCTAATAAGATACTAAAATTTTCAACATCTTTTGCAGAGCATTTGATATCCTTTACTAATGACACTGCCCTATTATAGTTTTCTTCTATTTCCGCCCCGCTTTCAAAATCAAACCTCTTCCATGCCTTTCTTAACTGCATTAATATTCTATCTTCCTTAACATCAAGTCCTATTCTATCTTCCTTAACATCAAGTCCTCGAACTTCATGCCTTTCTTCTGGTTTGTATCTGCCAAATAACCTATTAGATTCTGCTCGCGCAACTTTATCTGCAGCCTTTCGATTTCCAAACGCGAGTTTCATATTGCTCACTGCCCACGGTTCAGGGCTTAGTAACTACTGTTTCCTGCTGCTTATAAGGAGAATGATCTCGCTCGCTAACTATCTTTTGAGAAAGCGCTGAAACTAGCGCAAGCGTCTCTAATGCTACTTTTGGTAATTTTATTACTTGATTATTATTCATAAGTATCCCATCTATGTTATAATATATGTTTAAAAAGGTTTATAAACATTGCTAACAAAGCGTTATAAAGTTTATTTTTAATATTCTACCAAGTGGGGTGATTATTAATGTGGGTATTAGGAGATTTAT
>JAGVWJ010000058.1 GCA_018304385.1 Microcaldota archaeon | reverse complement strand
CAGAGGTAAACAGTTAGTCTTTAGTAGGGAATTGTATGTCAACCGAACTTATCGTAGCAGAAAAACCAAAAGTCGCGGCAAAGATAGCGCAAGCTATTGGAGAAAACATCAAGCATCATCGTGTTGGCAGCGTAAGCTATTATGAGGGCACAACAGATGGAAAACATATATTTGTAGCGCCAGCAGTTGGTCATATTTACTCTCTTGCTGAGATAGAAAAAACAAGTACATATCCTACATTTGATATTGAATGGAAGCCAGCTTATGAAGTAGATAAAGATGCAGGTTATACTAAAGGATACGTTCAATTGCTAGAAAAACTAGGCGAAAAGGCAGATGAATTTATATGCGCTTGCGATTTTGATATTGAAGGTAGTTTGATTGGAGCTAATGTACTACGCTTCGCAGTTGGAAAAAAAGAAGCAAGAAGAATGAAATTCTCAGCAGTTACTCATACTGATTTGCAAGAGGCATATGAAACAATGGGTGAAATGGATTATAATAATGCATATGCAGGTGAAGCAAGACACATTTTGGACTGGTACTTTGGGATAAACTTATCACGCGCATTAATGTCAGCGCTTAAGGCAGCTGAGCGCTGGAAGGTAATGAGCATAGGTCGTGTTCAAGGTCCCTCACTTGAACTTTTAGCTGCATTGGAAAAACAAATCGCAGCATTTGTTCCAACGCCATATTGGGAGTTAAATGCTTTTATAAAAGGCATAGAATTCAAACATGCAAAAGGAAGATTTCTAGATGAAAAAGAAGCGAAGCGAGCGCTGGATAATACTAAATCGCAAGGAAAAGTAACAAAGGTAGAAAAGAAAGAAAATCTACTCTATCCATATCCGCCATTTGATCTAACTAGCTTGCAAGTAGAGGCATATCGCGTATTTGGGTATGCACCTACACGCACGCTAGATATCGCGCAGAGATTATATGAAGATTCTTATATAACCTATCCAAGAACAAGTTCGCAGCAATTTCCTCCAACAATTAAATTGCCAGCTATAATAAGAAAACTCGGGGAACAGGAAAAATATGCACATGCAGCACGATATTTGATAGATAATAGTATGTTCAAGCCAATGCAAGGTAAAAAGACTGACCCTGCACATCCAGCAATTCATCCAACAGGTCTAGCGCCAGAAGGTGTCCATGAGCAGGAAATGAAATTATATGATCTTATTGTTAAGCGATTCTTGGCATTATTTGCGCCAGCAGCAAAAAGGGAGAAAACTAATCTGGAAGTGGATGCTGGCGAGCTGTATGTTGCAGATGGAATGCGCATTGTAGAAAAAGGATGGACAGAATTTTATGCACCTTATTATAAAGGCGAGGATATCGAGCTACCACGATTTGATGAGAGCGAGCAAGTTGCAGTGGAAAATAAGAAAAAGCATAAAAAAGAAACAAAGCCACCAAATCGATATACTGAAGCAAGTATAATAAGCGAATTAGAAGACAGAAAACTTGGAACAAAGTCAACTCGCGCAACAATAGTAGAAACGTTATTCAAGCGCCATTATATTCATGGAAAAAGCATTAAGGTAACTGATCTTGGTATAAAAGTTGTCGAAGTATTAGAAAAATACGCACCCGAAATTTTAGACGAACAGCTTACAAGAAAAATAGAAGATGATATGGAGAAGATACAAGAAGGGAGCATGACTAAGGAAGCAGTTATCCAAGAAGGAAAAGAAATTCTAATCCAAACATTGGATAAATGGAAAAAGCATGAAGAAAAAATAGGTAAAGCACTGTACGAAGCGCTTAAAGCAAGTGAGGAAAAGCAAAGTACTATCGGCGCATGTGATAAATGTAAAACTGGCAATCTAAAAATAATCAGAATGAAACAGGGAAAGCAGTTTATTGGTTGTAGTAGCTATCCGGATTGTAATAACGCATACCCACTTCCTGGCTATGCTTACATAACAGTAATGGAAAAGCCATGCGAGCATTGTAGCAAACCTATGATAAATGTCAGGCGTGCTAAAATGAGATCATTCAATATGTGTATTGATCCTAAATGCCCGAGCAAGGCGGGTTGGGGAAAGAAGAAAGAGGAGAAAAAAGAAGAGGAAAAAGCTTAGACCGCTACTCCTTTTTCCTTTAGCGATAAACGCATTCACCTGCTCGAAAAATTATACGTGAAGAATCTTCTTGTGAAAAACCATCAAAGACTAACATAAAACGTGTTATTCCAATCTTAAACAAACCGGCTTCTCCAGAATTCAGATTTGAAGTAAAATGAGGCTGGTCACAAAATCCAACATAATTGCAAGAGATGGTAACTTTAATACCTTGAGCATTTTCTGGATTTTTATCCAATATAAAAACAATATCCTGTTGTGCCTCGTTACCTGGGTGAATAGGAGCGTTAAATTCAACCGGTGCAGGTGAGCCTTCTGGATAAGCGCCCATTATCAAATAACAAATAGCATCTAAATTGTTAAAACAAGCACTGTCTCTTAACACTAAATCCCAGCCAGCAGATTCTTCTAGAAATGAGAGCTGAGAAACTGCGCAGGTATTTTCTAGACTTGCCTCGCAAGCAGGTGCTTTTTCATTCTTACAATCGTCTCCGCAACCAGATAAAAGTGGTGTAGCTAAGGCAAATGTTTGAACCGCAGCTCTTGCTGTTCTTTTTAGTGCATTAAAAATCTGTGAAGGAAGTCCCTTTACCCGCAGTTTTTTAACTTCCATAAATTACATCTATCTACATTAATTTAAAAAGTTAATTACATTTTTATAATTTTGCTAAGTAATAAGATTGAGGTTTCTAAATGATTACTTGTAACCAGTTAGACGTAAAAGGGAAGCGAGTGCTTATTCGCGCAGATCTTAATTCTCCATTAGAAGATGGCAGAGTAGTTGTAAATCCGCGTATTATTGCACATGCAAAAACCATTCGCGAGTTAAGCGATCGTGGCGCAAGAGTAATAGTTATATCCCATCAAGGCCGTAAAGGCCATCATGATTTCACAAGCTTAGAAGAGCATACGAGAATATTGAAAGAACTTGCAGGAAGGCATGTAGAATTTATAGATGATGTAGTAGGAGGAAAGGTAAATGATGCAATAGCAAGATTAAAAGATGGCGAAATAATAGTTTTGGATAATGTGCGCCATCTTGATGACGAGGCCAACGCAGATGGAAAAATAGTGCACGAGCTTACGCCGCATGTTGATTATTTTGTATTGGATGCATTAAGCATAGCGCACCGCGAGCATGCAAGCGTTGTAGGGTTTACAAAAACAGTGCCAAGCTGCGCTGGCAATGTGCTTGCAGAAGAGGTAACTGCGCTTGACAAGGTGAAAAATAGCAAGCATGTGACCTTTATTTTCGGTGGCTCTAAAGTTGAAGATTCTGTTTGTGTAATGAAAATATGGCTGGCACAGGGCAGGGCGGATAAAATATTATTGGGTGGAGCGCTTTCCATTTTATTTCTTTATGCTAAAGGATACGACATTGGCAAATCGCTTGATTATATAAAAAAGACAGGCGTGATAAATTTCCTTTCTGATGCAAAAGAAATGCTAAATAAATTTGCAGATAAGATTATTTTGCCAGTGGATGTTGGTTTAAAAGAATCAGATGGTAGAAAAGATTGTACAGTTGAGAAAATAAACGATGGTGAGATATTTGATATTGGCCCCAAGACTATTGAACTATACGCTGGGCTGATTAAAAAATCCACTGCACTAGTTGCAAACGGTCCAATGGGCGTTTATGAAATTGAAGACTATGCAAAAGGAACAATCGCTATATTACGGGCAATATCAGAAAGCAAGGCATTTTCTTTATTGGGCGGTGGGCACACTATAACTGCATTAGAAAAGTCTAAACTTGACAAGCATAAATTTGGATATGTAAGCTTATCAGGTAAAGCGCTTATAGAATTTTTATGCGGAAAGGCTCTGCCGGGTATAGTTGCATTGGATGAGAATGAAATAAATTTTAAGAGAGAAATAACACAGAGGAACTAATTTGAAGGTTTAACGTAAATTTATATTCTTTCGCTACGTGATTTTTCTATGTCAAAAAACATAAAAGAGGAGATTATCCAAAAATTTAAAGCAACTGTTCCGGATAAGATCATCTTGGCATTAGAGGAAAAAGGATTTTGTGTCGGACTTCTTAATGATGGTTCAACAATTAAAACAGAGGCCAGGGAGATTAAAAAATTCTTAGAAGTAATAAAAAAATCCTCAGTATGTTGGATTGACTATATTGTAGATGACCTTAGAAAAGATGCAACAAAAACTGCGGCCTCAATGGGGTTTAGTGAGGTATTGGTTTCAAATTTGCTGAAGAATAAAAGAAGTGGTTATGAAGATTTCGATACTGAGACAGGCATAATAATGCCTGCAATAATAGTAGAAGGCTTTAATGTAAAACTGGACCCGCTTTTAATTTTAATAAAAAAAGATCTTGTGCTAACGTTGCATAGCACTGAAGCAAAGAGATTCTTTCGATTAAGAAGATATGCAGAAACATTTATGCGTAAAATAAAGATAACTTCTTCAGCACCAGATAAAGTCACAACAATACTAATCAGAATAATAGATGAGAACAATGGTAGAAATTTTGATCACCTTAGAGAAATAGAAGAAAATGCTGATGAGTTAAGCGCAAAGCTAGCAGATATAAAAATGTCCAGAGAAAAAATAGGGCCAAGAATACATGATATGAAGCACGCCCTGATTACATATTTAACTGGTTTATGGGCAGTTGTAGATGTATTAAACACCTTGCGTTATGGAGACCCAGAATTACTATCAGATGAACCAAAGTTGCTAAGTAGATTAAATGGATTGGCGTCTGAGGTAAATATCCATATAGGTTTGGCAGAGCATCTTAGCGAGGTTTTAGCTAGCGGGATGGAAGTATTGCAAAGCATATACAACAATCAATTGCAGATTTTGAATAATAAGCTAGCATTACTTGTAGCATATCTTACAGTTATTGGTACTGCTGTTCTTGTACCAAACACGCTTGGAACTATACTAAGTAATCCGGTTTATGCATTAACTCCAGCAGATGCGTTGTGGTTTAATTTATTAATGATCGGTTCTACAGTTCTAGCCACTCTTGCATCCTATTGGTGGGTAAAGAAAAGAGGGTTAATTCCAGAAAGAGTGGATTAGTTTATTTTTTCTTAGATTTTTTTAATTTTTTAGTTGGTTTTGTAGCTTTTGCTGGTTTTTTTGCCTTCGGTTCTTTTGCTAATGGTTTGGCCCTTGCCTCTTTTTTCCTTCCAAATACTTCTTTTACTTTTCCTAAAATCATTTCTTCCATTCCGAATTCTAAATCCTTTTGTGGAACAATTAGTAGTGCTTTCCAACCAACACCTTTTTCAAACGCAACGCGTGTTCGTCTGTGTCCATCAAGTACGATTGTCTTGCCTTTCTTTTGCAGTCCGATTATTGGCGTGCTATAACCATGGGCAAGTTCTTCGCTAATTATATTCATTCTCTCCTCTGCGTGGGCCTGTTCTTCTTCGCCAGGATAAGTATAATATAAATCTGCAACATCATTTTTAGAAAGTGCTTTGTCTGCTCGTTTAAATGCTACGCCCGGATAAAGCTTCTTATAATAGTCAATCAGGCGAACGAAGATTTTTTCCTGCTCTTCGGGTGTAATAAGCGAAAGAACCATAAATTAGTGTACGTATAGAAGGATTATAAATGTTAATTATAAGCCTTCAGCCTTGAGCCGTGGGCCTTGAGCCCTAAAACGTTAGGGGGGTTGCGCTAGGGGGCGAAGCCCCCTGGCACTCACTGCCAATATTCCTCTATATGTCTAACCTCTAATTCCAAATTTTTTTCCTTTAATTCAATTAGTGCTTTTAGCAATTCAAATGTAGTATTAACATTAGTTATACATGGGATGCCTTTTTCTAAACATGTGCGACGGATTCGGAAGCCATCAGTATTCGCTCGTCCGCCCTTAGTTGGTGTATTTATCACTAAACTAACCTGTTTATTCACAATCAAATCTAAAATATCAGGTTTGCCATCTCCTTTGCCAATTTTAGGCACACTATGCGCACCTTCTATATCTTTAATCGTTCCATGTGTTCCATAAATCTTAAAATCAAGTTTTTTTAGTAGGGCAGCTAGTCCATTAACATAAGGTTTATCCTCATCACGCAAACTAAGCAATACAATACCAGGCATAGTTATCTTCAATCCAGCAGCAAGCAATGCCTTGTAATAAGCCATTTCAAAGCTTGAACCAATACCCATTGTTTCTCCAGTGCTTCTCATCTCTGGCCCTAAACGCGTATCACTGCCAACTAGCTTTAAGAACGGGAACACAACGCTTTTCACCGCAAAATTATTTTGTTTGGATTTTAAATCAAACTCGTTTAATTTCGCGCCAAGCAAAACCTTTGTCGCAATCTTTGCAAGCGGAATTCCAATTGCCTTGCTTACATAAGGTACAGTTCTACTCGCGCGCGGATTCGCTTCCAATACATAAACAATTCCATTGCGCACTGCGTATTGGACATTAATCAAGCCAATAGTTCCTAGTGCTTTTGATATTTTATTAGTATAATCAACAATATCCTTCTTAGCTTTTTCATCAAGTTGCAACGATGGTAACACAATATTTGCATCACCACTATGCACACCTGCAAATTCTATGTGTTGCATTATTCCTCCAATAAAAACTTCTTTACCATCAGAAACTGCATCAACTTCACATTCTATTGCATTATCCAAATATTTATCAATAAGAACTGGTCTTTTCTCACTTACCTCCACTGCTTCGTTTATATATCGTTTTAGCTCAGTATCATCATAAACAATCTCCATTGCACGTCCAGCAATTACATAGCTTGGTCTTACAACTATTGGATAACCTATCTTGTTAGCAGCAGCAAGCGCCTCCTTTTCATTGGTTGCAGTTCCGTTAACAGGTTGTGGTATACTAAGTTCATGTAATAATCCTCTAAATCGCTCACGATCTTCTGCGATATCTATACCATCAACATGTGTTCCTAATATATTTACTCCTTGTTCTGCTAGCTTGTTTGCAAGGTTAATGCTTGTCTGGCCGCCTAACTGCACTATTATGCCATCTGGTTGTTCATTATCAATAATATTCATCACATCTTCAAATGTGAGCGGCTCGAAATATAATCTATCAGAGGAATCAAAATCAGTGCTGACGGTTTCAGGATTATTATTTATCACAATGCTTTTTATTCCTAACTCGCGCAATGCAAAGCTGGCGTGTGAGCAGCAATAATCAAATTCTATTCCCTGCCCAATTCTTATTGGGCCTGAACCAACTACTATTACTTTTTTTCCATCCAATGGCTTTGCTTCGTTTTCTAGTTCATAAGTTGAATAATAATATGGAGTAATAGCTTCAAATTCGCCAGCACAGCTGTCAACTATTTTATAAGTTGGAATAATCCCAAAGGTTTTTCTTAATTTTCTTATTTCGCTTTCACTTGTATTTTTTAACTTTGCAATCTGTGCATCGCTAAAGCCAAAGCGCTTTGCTTCTCTTAAAAGTTCTTTAGTGAGTGGTTGTGCAGTTATTGTTTTTTCCCTCTTTACAATATTTGATATCTTGTCTAAGAACCAACGATTAATCATTGTTTTCTTATTTAGTTCATCTATGCTTGCGCTATTGCGAAATGCCTCTAAAATTGCAAATAATCGCAAATCTGTTGCAGGATAAAGATGTTGCATATAATTGAATTTAGGAATTTTTACTTCCAAACTGCGCATTGCTTTTTGCAATGATTCCTCGAACGTACGGCCAATTGCCATTACTTCTCCAGTGCTTTTCATTTGTGTGCCTATTCTTCTATCAGCTTGCGGAAATTTATCAAATGGCCATCTTGGAATTTTAACAACAACATAATCTAAGGCAGGTTCAAATGCAGCACTAGTTTGCGTTATTGCGTTTTTTATTTCATATAATTTATGGCCTAATGCGATCTTCGCTGCTACGCGTGCAATAGGATAACCTGTTGCTTTAGATGCTAATGCGCTCGAGCGTGAAAGTCTGGGATTGACTTCTATTACTACGTACTCGCCTGTTTGTTGATTAACTGCAAACTGAACATTGCAGCCTCCAACTACTCCAATTGCCTCAACTATGCGAAGCGCAGCGCTTCTTAACATTTGATGATCTTGATCGCTTAATGTTTGTGATGGTGCAACTACTATACTTTCGCCAGTATGCACACCCATTGGGTCTATGTTTTCCATATTACAGATTATTGCCTTGTTTCCATCATAATCTCGAACTACTTCATATTCAAACTCGCCCCAACCGATAACACATTTTTCAATAAGCGCAGAATGTGTAGCGCTTAATCTGAATGCAAGCTCTAATATGCCTTTTAGCTCTTGTTTGTTATTTGCAATGCCGCTTCCACTTCCTCCAAGCGTGAATGATGGTCTTACAATTACGGGGTAGTCTATTTTCTCTGCAAATGCATATGCAGATTCAAAATCAGAAATCATTTTGCCCGGTAAGATAGGTACGTTTGCCTTGCGCATAGTTTCGTTAAATTCCTCGCGATCTTCTCCTCTTTTAATTGCAGGCGCATCAGTTCCTATAAATTTTACATTGTATTTTTGTAAAATTCCCTTTTCGTGCAATTCCATTGATAGGTTTAGCCCAGTTTGCCCTCCAACTGTTGCAAGAATTGAATCAGGTTTCTCGCGTTCAATTATTTTTTCCAGAATCTCGCAAGTGAGTGGTTCGATATAAATTCTATTTGCTATCTCAAGATCTGTTTGAATAGTTGCTGGATTGGAATTAGCAAGCACTACTTCTATTCCTTCCTCACGTAGTGCTGTGCAGGCTTGCGTACCTGAATAATCAAATTCAGCAGCTTGACCTATGACTATCGGGCCGCTACCTATAACTAATACTTT